>PLSJ01000205.1 GCA_003165115.1 Syntrophaceae bacterium
AGCGCCACTCGATGTTGAGGTGGGGACAGCCTATCCTGCACGAGCCGCACTCGATGCACCCTTCCCAGGCAACGGTGATCCGGTCCGACTCGCGCCTGTAGACGTTGGCGGGGCAAAAGTAAAGGCAGGGCTGCCCTTCGCATTGTTCCCCGCAGACCGCGCCGTCGATGATCCTGATATGGGCATCCTCGGCGACGCGAAAGCGGTCGAGGAAGAGCTTGTCTTCGATCTTGACGCTCATTTCACGCTCCTCCAGCCATCCCACAGCAGCCTGAGCAGCCCGAGCAGGGGAATATCGCGGAGAATCCTCGCCCGGATGGTCTTCTGCTTCTGCTTTTTCGGCGTCCCGTCCACGGTCAGCATCTCCCGCGCCGCATATGCCGCGGTTTCCGGCAGCGTGGTGAAGAGCTCGTGGTGACGGAGGCGGAATCCGTTGAACCCCCTGTACTTTCTCAGGTCGGCCGTTACGTACGATTCCCGCAGCCTCGAGGTGTAGCCGTCAAGGCCGGCGCGGGTGAAATCACCCCTCCCCATGGCCTCGACGATGGCCTCAGCGGCGAGGCGGCCGGACGTCATGGCCATGTTCGACCCCTCCCGGTGGAGCGCGTTGAACAGCATCCCCGAATCGCCCGCGATGAGATACCCGTCGCCGCACAATTGGGGGATGGCGTCAAAGCCCGCCTCGGCTATCCAGTGGGCCATGTACTCCCTCGGNNACCCTGTGGGTCATGAAATCGGAAAGGTTGGCACCGATGGCGACGGAGAGCGAACCCCTGTTCGTATAGATCACGCCGATACCGTCCATGCCTTTCGTCACGGCGCCCAGGACCTCGATGGTCGTGCCCGAGCCCGCTTCCACGTGGAAGCGCTCGTCGATCACCTCCTCGGAGAGCTCGACGACTTCCTTGACCGCGAGGGCGACGTGCTCCGGCCTCGCCTCCGGACGGAACCCGGTTTTTGCCGCCAGCGGTGAATTGATGCCGTCCGCCAACAGAACAACCCTCGCGTGGACGTCGCCGTCGGGACGATCGGTCCTCAGCCCGACGACGCGTCCGCTGCCGTCCCGCAGCAGGTCCGTCACGACGGTGGCGGGCACCACGAGGGCGCCCCTCGACCTCGCTTCCTGCGCGAACCATCGGTCGAATCGCGCCCTGCCCACGGTAAAGCTGTTGAACTTGAGCGCCTGCTCGAAAGCCCGGTCCCGGAAAGCCACGCTGTAGCCGCCGTCGGCGGAGAGGTACCAGACCTGCGACTCGACGATGTTCCGCTCGATAGGACAATTCTTCTCCGCGAAGTCGGGCACGATCCGGGCAAGGTCGTGCCCATAGAGCACACCTCCCGACATGTTCTTGGCGCCCGGGTATTCCCCGCGCTCGAAGACGACGGTCTTCACACCCTTTTCGGCGAGGACGGCCGCACACGCGCTGCCCGCCGGCCCCGCTCCCACGACCGCCACGTCGAACTGCTCAGCCATAGGCCCTAAGTCCCTCCCGCCCCCGATTTCATTTTCCGCTCCAGCTCGTCGATGAAAAGCGGCACCACTATTTTGTAGTCGCCGATGATGCCGAAATCGGCGACACCGAATATCGGCGCCTGGGGGTCCGAGTTGATGGCGACGATCCGCTCCGAGCCCTGCATGCCGACGAGGTGCTGGACGGCGCCCGAGACGCCGATGGCGACGTAAAGCTTCGGGGCGACGGTCTTTCCCGTTTGGCCTACCTGGCGCTCGTAAGGCAGCAGGCCCGACTCGACCACGGGCCTGGAGCAGGCGACCACCCCGCCGAGGACGCCGGCAAGCCGCTGGAACATGGGCATCGATTCCGCGTCGCACGCACCTTTTCCCGCGACGATGAGGGCGGGGAACCGGGTGATGTCGACCACGGCCCCGGCGACGTCCCTGACACGCTCGATCACCGAGGGGGGCTCGCCCGCCGGGGGCTCGAAGGCATGGCGGTGAATGCCCCCCTTCCTTTCCACGTCCTTTTCGGGGAGCCTGAAGACCTTCGGCCTCACCGTGCTCATCTGCGGCCGGTGGCGCTCGCAAAAGATGGTCGCCATGATGTTGCCGCCGAAGGTGGGCCTGGTCATGAGGAGGATGCGCTTTTCCTCGTCGATGTCGAGGCCCGTGCAGTCGGCGGTCAGCCCCGTCTCCAGGATGGTGGCCACGACGCCCGAGAGGTCGCGGCCCGCCAGCGTCGCGCCTATGAGCAGTATCTCGGGCTTCACGGTCGTACAGAGATCGCTCACCGCCTTTCCGTAAGGCCGGGAGAGGTAGGTCCCAAGCAGTGGGTCGTCGATCACGTGCACGTCGTCGCAGCCGTACGCGAGGGCCTCACCCGCGATCTCCTCCACCTCGTGGCCCACCACGAAGCCGAGCACCGTCGTCCCCATCTTCCCCGCGAGGTCCCTGGCCTTCCCCACGAGCTCCCATGAGACGCTCGCGCCCTGACCTTCCAAGACCTCCACGAAGACGGCCACCCCCTCGTATCCCGGAACGCCCGCCGGCTTCCCGACCTTTCTTTCCCCTGCCGGCTTGCGCTTTTTTCTCTCGAACTTTATCGACTCGACGGGACAGACATCGGCGCACTTGCCGCAGCCGATGCAGGCGGCAGGGTCGATGCGGGCAACCCCGTCGACCATCTCGATGGCGCCCACCGGGCAGATGCCGGCGCACAACTGGCAGCCGATGCACTTATCGGGGATTATCTCGGCGAGCTCGACCCGTTTTTTGTCGGTGGCCATCTCTTCTTTTGGCGCTCCGTTAATGCTTCAGCACGTGCCCGGCGAACGTCGCGTCGTCGAGGAGGGCGGCGACGCACGCGTCCACCGCGACCCGAGCGCCCTCGCGCGCATCGAAGCGGGGCCCGCCTTTCTTCAAGGGCGGAGAGAATATCTTCCTCACCCACGTGGGCGAGCCTTTCAAGCCAAGCCGCGGGGCTTCCGCCTCGAGGGATTCTGCATTCCACACCGTGACCGGGGCACGCAGGGCGTCGATCAGGCGGGGAAGGGAAGCCCTCTTGACCTTCGTAAGCTCCAGCTCGACGGTGAGCATGGCGGGAAGGCGGCCGACGATGACCTCGGAGCCGCCCTCGGCCTTTCGTCTCACCGTCACGCGACCGCCCGTCCGATCGACCTGCCCGATCTCCGTGACGTAGGTAAATTGCGTGCACCCGAGGCGTGTTGCAATGCCCGGCCCCACCTGGGCGGTATCGCCGTCGATGGCCTGCTTGCCACAGATGACGAGATCGACGGGGCTCTCCCGACCGAGCTTGTCGATTGCCTTAAAGAGGGTGTAGCTCGTGGCAAGGGTATCGGCACCCGCGAAGGCCCGGTCCGAGAGCAGGACGGCCCTGTCCGCGCCGAGCGACAGCGCCTCTCTGAGAGATGCTTCAGCCTGGGGCGGCCCCATGGTTATGACGGTCACCGTCCCGCCGTATCTTCCTTTAATGTCGATGGCCGCCTGCACCGCCACGAGGTCGTAGGGGTTCGTGATCGACTCGACCCCCGAGCGGATGAGCGTATTCGTCTCCGGGTCTATCTTCACGTCATTGGTGTCAGGCACCTGCTTGATGCAGCAGACGAGGTTCATGTCGCCACCTGCGATGGCACTCTCCTTATTGCGCGACCGGCTACCTACAGCGTCACATACTCTTTCGGCGCGAAGTTCGTCGCCATGGTCCAGACCGATGCCACCGCGCCGGCGACCCTGAACACCTTGATCACGTCGTCACCGTGGGCCGCGACGAGGGGTTTCAGGAAGGGACGGTTCTTGAGCACCTCTTCCTTCACGGCCGCACTTTCGAGGAACTCGGCGGTGCCGCTCACCCGAATCTGCGCCCCGCTCGTCTTGTCATTGTAGCAAAGCTCGACCCTCGGGTTTCTTACGAGCTGCGCGTACACGTCCTTGATGCTGCTTATCTGGATCAGGATCCCTCTGTCGTCGAAGGCGTACGTTTGCATTCCGCGCACCCTGGGGGTGTCGTTTTCGACCGTCCCAAGATAACAAACGGGATTAGCGCGCAACACGGTCATTATTTCTTCTTTGGTCATGATGCCTCCTTTTGTCGGTTTCTCCTAAACGATTGCCTGAATATAAGCCTTATGGCTGCACGCAGTCAAGAAGGCCTTTTTTGTGGCGGCTTCTTGAGCGTTTCGGGCAGAAAGCACAAGGTCACCACGCCCATGAGGTTGATGAGGCAGGTAACGGCGAGGCCCGTCTGGAGGCCATGCGTCTGGCCTATGTAGCCGATGGTGTAAGGGGCGAGCACGGCCCCTATGCGTCCCGCGTTCCAGCAGAAGCCGCCCGCGTACGCGCGGAGATTCTCGGGAAAAATCTCCGCATAGTAGGCGCCGACAGCCGCGGCCACCCCGCTCGTGCCGATTCCGACCACCCCTCCCCACCAGAAGAGGAAGAGGGGATTACGGGAGAGGATGTAGACCGCGACGGAGAGCGACACGAGAAGGAAGGCGGCCATCATCGACGGGCGGCGGCCTATCTTGTCCGCCATGGCGCCGAAGAGCTGAAAGCCGACAAACATGCCCGCGTACATGAAGAGGGAGAAATTCGCCATGGAGGCCAGCGAAAGGCCTCTTTCCCGTACGAGAAACGTGGGGATCCAGTAAGCGATGCCCCAGTAGCCTGCCAGATTGCAGAGACTCACAAGGGTAGCCAAAATCGTCGTCTTGAGCAGTTTTCTCTCGAAGATCGCGCCCATGCCGATGCGTTCTTTCTTCGGGCTTTCGGCAGGGGTTGCCCTTTGTCCTCCGTCGGGGGGAACCAGCCGGGCGACGGCGAACACCAGCAGGATCGAGCAGGTCCCCGCGAAGAAGAGGATGCGCCAGTCGAGGTCGAGGACGAACCTGCCCACGAGGGACGCCAGCACCGCGCCTATGGCGAAACTGCTGTACACAAAAGAGGCGGCCCTGCCTCGGAAAGCGGGCGCCCAGTGCTCGGCGACCAGGGCGGAGCAGGGACCCCAGAGGCCGCCGATGGCAAGACCGGTGAAGAACCTGAGCACCATCCACTGTGCCCAGGTCGAGACCAGCAGGACCAAGCCCATGCCGACCCCGAGCCAGGAAAGAGACAGGAGCAGAGAAAAGCGCCGGCCCCGGTTTTCCGCGATGAGGCCGAATACCATCGAGCCGGCGATGGCCCCCACCATCGTCGCCGATCCGAGGAGGCCCCCAACGGGTAAGGAAATGTGGAGGACTTTGAGCAGGACGGGCATGGCGATGGCGAGGACGATCAGGTCGTAGCTATCTACCAGGTAGGAAAAAAAGGTGGCCCACAACACGCGCCACCGGCAAGATGTGCCCGTCCAGGAACCGTCGCCCGCTTCCGCCGTATCTCGTGCTGCGCTCATGCGTCCCTCCGCTCCCGTTGCGAAAAACAAAAAAAACCGCAAGGCGTATAAGGAAGCCTGCGGCTCATCGATGCTCTTTGGTCCGTTTCGCTTCCCTGCGCCGGCATTATCCGACAGGTTCAAGGGGTCATCCCGCGCGAGTCGCAGGGTTTCTCAGCTCTCTTTAAGCTCCCCCAGCACTATCCTGCACATACTGTACGACTCTTTTCCTCCTTAATCAAGGTCAATCTCCCTCATCTACAGGGCGCGCATGCGGAAATCCCTTCCGGGGGACTGGACGATGTGGACGGAACACGATATGATGAACGCATGACAAAGGGAGCGGGAAGGGGTGCGGTTGCGTTGCTCTGGGACGAGTCTTTCCTTTGGGGCGTCATGGCGTATAAGGCGCTCAGGGGGGCCGGTTTGCGTTTCCGGCTCATAAGGGCCGCCGACATCGGGGCCGGCGGCTTATCGGACTGCTCCGCCCTCCTGGTGCCGGGCGGCTGGGCCTCGAACAAGATAAAGGCGCTCGGCGAGCCGGGTATCGCCGGGATACGCCAATTCGTGAACGAAGGCGGCATGTACGTCGGCTTCTGCGGGGGAGCGGGACTGGCCACGAGAGACGGGATAGGGCTTCTCGACGCGGGACGGACACCGACCGGCCGGAGGGTGCCGAGCTTCAGCGGGAGGGTTCGGCTCAAGCTGCGGCGTGATCCCCTTTGGGACGGCATCGGCGACCCTGTCTTCCACGCCTGGTGGCCTTCGCAGCTTGTCGTAGGAGAAGGTGTCGACCTGCTCGCCACGTACGGAGAGGCGCTTGCCGACGCCTTCAGCTCCGACCTGAACGTGGGTGACGTCCTCGATGCGGGCGGGTGGGAAAAGTTGGAGGAGTATTATGGGATCAATCTCGATCCCCGGCGCATGCTGGACCAGCCCTCGGTGGTTCGCGGGACCTATGGCCGGGGGACGGTGCTTCTCTCGCTCATCCATTTTGATTCGCCCGGTGATCCCAACGGCGCAAGGGTCCTCCGCAACTTGTGGAGCATGTGTGGCTGGGGGGGTACGCCCGAGAGGGCGAAGGATGGGGCCTCCCGTCGAAAGGCGCCCTGTTCGGCCTCTCTGTGCGCGGCACATGATCTGAAGGAGAAAGTGGACGGTTTGATCGACCTGGGCGTGCGCAACTTCCTCTGGTTCAGGCAAAACCCTTTTCTGCTCCAATGGAGAAGGGGCGTAAGAGGGCTCGAATACTGCACCCTGAAAGTCATGATGGACGAGCTGACACAGCTTACCGCCGAACCGGGTCCGGCAAGGCTGTCGGCGTCGACCGAGGCGCACCTGGCGGACATCGGAGAACTCCTCGTGCCTTTCTTGCAGGACGCACGCCTGCTCCTCCTGCGCGAGCGCCGAGCCATGCTTCGGGAGAAGCTTACGTTCGGAAACACCGGCGATCCGGTCGTCCGCGCGACAAGAGAGCGCCTCTTTTCAACCGCCAAGAGCCATGGGGGACTCTTTAAGCAGGTGATAGACCGCATGGATTCCCTGCTTTTCTCGCTCCTGGCTTATCATCATCCGGACGGGCCCGCCTAGCCGTTTCGTTTCCTTAAGGGTTTTCCCTGAGGAGAGAAAGGCATGCGTCCATGAGTTTCGTGCGGTAGCCGTAGTCTCTCGTGAGGATCGTGAGGTCCCTGCGCAGGTCGAGGGGCGTTTCTATTCTCGAAAGCCAGCCGTTATCCAGTTCCCGCTGCACGGCCATTCTCGACAGGCACCCTACCCCCAGTCCGGCTTCCACGGCCTTCTTGATCGCCTCGGTATGTCCCAGCTCCAGAGAGATCGTGATTCCTATCCCCTCGCGGGCCATGGCGGACTCAAAGACCTCTCTCGTTCCCGACCCCCTCTCCCGCATGATCCAGGGGGCGTTTGCGAGCATCTGTGCCGACGCCTTCTTTTCCTGAAGCCAGGGGTGTCCCCGGCCTGCAATCACCACAAGCTCGTCCTCTCGCCAGAAAGCAGAATTGACGGAAGCGATATGGCATGGACCTTCCACGAGGCCGAGATCCAGTTGCCCGTCGTCCACGTCGGTCGCTATCTGCTGGGTGTTTCCCACGATCAGGTAAGCTTTGGCCCTTTGATAACGTCGCGCGAATTCACCGAGAATCCAGGGAAGGATGTAGTTGCCTATGGTGGTGCTCGCCCCGACGCGCAATTCCCCCACCGGTTCCGTCGTGGCCTCGTTCAGCACCCGCTCTATGGTCCTGGCTCTTCCGAGTATTTCTCTGGCTTCCGGGAGGAGCAGACGCCCTCGTTCGTTGAGCAGAAGGCGCCTGCCGCGACGCTCGAAAAGGGGTCCCCCGACGATGCTTTCCAGCTCGGCAATCGCCATGCTCACGGCGGATTGGCTGATAAAGAGCCGTTCGCTCGCCCTCGTGACGTGTTCGTTTATCGCGACTTCTTCGAATATCTCAATCTGTCTCAAGGTAATCGGCATAATCCGTTATCCATCAGGACTATTGATTGGTTTAATCAATATTTTTCATTTTTATTTATACCTTTTTTTTATTATACTTTCAACGACAGCACGTGAGGAGGCGGGATCGATCATGTGGCCTACGGTGGCAATCCATCTACGTAATGTCAATAATAATAGAGCGCAGCTACGAAAAGTCGTAAGAGAAAACGGCCGTTGCGGTCGTGACAATCCCGCGAAGGAGGAATAGATGAGTGATGAGACTCCCCTTTTGGACGAACTCGAGAAAGGACCCTGGCCGAGCTACGTGAAGGAGATCAAGCGGGCGGCAAAAAAGAACGCGGCCGCCAAAGACCTCCTCAGAATCCAGGAACAGTCGTACGAAGACCGGGTGACTCACTGGAAACACGGCGGCATAGTAGGCGTCACGGGTTATGGGGCAGGGGTTATCGGCAGATATTGCGATAATCCGGAGAAGTTCCCGAACGTCTCGGCGTTCCACACCTTGCGGGTCAACCAGCCGGCGGGCTGGTTTTACACTTCGGATACGCTGAGGAAGATCTGCGACGTTTGGGAGAAGTATGGAAGCGGCATGACGAACTTCCACGGAGCCACCGGGGATATCATCCTGCTGGGAACGACGACGGAGAACCTGCAGCCATGCTTCGACGCGCTTACCGAGGCGGGTTTCGACCTGGGGGGTTCCGGCTCGGCCCTGCGGACACCGGCGGCCTGCGTGGGCCAGGCGCGGTGCGAGTATGCGAATATCGATACCATGGCGCTGATACACGACCTTACCATGACGTATCAGGATGAGATGCACCGGCCGCGGTGGCCGTACAAGTTCAAGATCAAGGCGTCCGGATGCCCGAATGATTGTGTGGCGGCTATAGCGAGGGCGGACTTCACGATCATAGGCACCTGGCGGGACAGCTTGAGGATCGACCAGGAGGCCGTGAGGCGGTATGTCAACGACGGGCTCGACATCAGGTCCCTCGTCGTGAACAAGTGCCCGACCGAGGCCCTCGACTGGGATGAGAAAAGCGGTAACCTGCTCCTCAATGCGGAGGATTGCGTGCGCTGCATGCACTGCANNGGAGGCAAGGCGCCGATCCTCAAAGGCGCCAACTTGTCCTGGGTGCTCGTACCCTTCATGGAGATTACGCCTCCCTACACGGAGATGAAAGAGCTGCTCGCAAAGATTTGGGACTGGTGGGACGAGAACGGAAAGACGAGAGAAAGACTCGCGGAGCTGATCGAAAGGATAGGTCTCAAGGAGTTCCTGAAGGCGGTCGGCCTGAAGGCCCTGCCGCAGATGGTGTCAAAGCCGAGGGCCAATCCTTACGTGTTCTTTTGAGAGAGTGACGACAAGGAGGTAACGATATGCGCAGGACAGACATTGGACCACCCGATTTCAGGACAATGCTCCCCGAGGTGATAAAGAAGAACTACGGTCAATGGAAATACCATGAGATAGTCCGGGCCGGCGTCCTGAAACATGTTGCCGAGAACGGCGACGAGGTCTACACGGTGAGGGCCGGGTCCCCGAGGCTCGTGAGTGTCGATTTCATACGGGACCTCTGTGACGTCGCCGACAAATTCTGCGACGGCCACCTCCGTTTTACCAGCCGTCACAACGTGGAATTCCTCACGCCGGATAAGACGAAGGTCGAGCCGCTCATTCAGGAGCTTGGGAAACTTGGCCTGCCCGTCGGCGGCACGGGCGNNAATATCGTCCACACCCAGGGATGGATACACTGCCACAGCGCCGCCACCGACGCCTCGGGCATAGTGAAGGCGATCATGGACGGGCTCTATGACCACTTCACGGAGATGAAGCTGCCGAACCACCTGAGAATCTCCATGGCCTGCTGCATCAACATGTGCGGGGCCATTCACTGCTCGGACCTCGCGGTCGTCGGCGTCCACACGAGGCCGCCCCGGCCCGACCACGAAAAGGTGCTCGCCCAGTGCGAGATACCGACCACGATACAGTCCTGCCCCACGGGCGCGGTGAGGCGCCACCCGGACCCGAACATCAAGAGCGTGGTCGTGAAAGACGACCTTTGTATGTACTGCGGGAACTGTTTCACCGTATGCCCGGCGATGCCGCTTGCCGACCCGGACACGGACGGCGTCGCTATCTACGCGGGCGGCAAGGTCTCCAATGCCCGGAAGCCGCCGATGTATTCCAGGATGGTCGTGCCGTTCCTGCCGAACCACCCGCCGAGATGGCCCGAGGTGGTCGACGTGCTGAAGAGGATCGTCGAGGTCTATGCGGCGGCGGCGAAGCCGGCCGAGCGCCTGGGCGAATGGATAGAGAGGATAGGCTGGGAAGCCTTTTTCAAGCGCACGGAAATTCCGTTCACCGATCAGCACGTGGATGATTTCACCCATGCGATAGAAACCTACAGGACGACGACGCAGTTCAAGTGGTAGCGTTTTTACCCCCCCCCATGGCGGGTGGCGGGAATCTTTAGGAGGTTATCGTGAGCGAAGAGGTGTCCGAGGAGCTGAAACAAAAGGTGCTCCAGTACCTGGAATCCGTGACGAAGGCCAAGAACCGGGAAGTTGCGCGTGCCCTGGGCGAGGATAAGGGTCTCGTCGATAAGGCCATATCGGACCTGGCAAAGGACGACAAGATCGAGTACGTCTACCTGGGGGCGTCGTTCATCAAGCTGAAGGGGAAACCGTAGAGGTTTATGGGCCAGGCTTCGCTCGTGAAAATGTCGCCGAGGGTTGTCGTCGGAGCGCCGAAGGGGCGCTCCGGCAAGACCACCATAAGTATCGCGATCGGCAGGGCCCTGAGCAAACGGGGGTTGTCCGTTCAGCCCTTCAAGAAAGGACCCGACTACATCGATCCTTCCTGGCTGACCCTTGCCTGTGGGCGAAGCTGCTCCAACCTCGATGCGTTCATTATGCCCGAAGAGGTAATCCCGGTTTCTTTCGGGAGGAGGGCGGCTGGCGCCGACCTCGCCCTTATCGAAGGGGCAATGGGCCTGTTCGATTCCCCCGAACCCGACGGATCGGGAAGTGTCGCGTGGCTTGCCCGTCTGCTCAAGACGCCCGTAATCCTCGTCGTCAACGCCGAGCGTATGACGCGCAGCATCGCCGCGCTGGTAATGGGGTATCAGCATTTCGAGCCGGAAACGAATATCGCCGCGGTGATTCTCAACAACATCTCCGGGACTCGCCACAGGGAGAAGCTCACGGCCGCGGTGGAAAGCCATTGCGGCATACCTGTGGTGGGCACCGTTCCGCACGATCCTGAGCTGACGATCACCGAACGCCACCTGGGTCTCACCCCTTCCGCGGAAGAATTCCAGGCGGAATCCGTGGTGGCGGCGATCTGCGACATAGTCGAAAAACACCTGGACCTGGACGCTATCATGAGAATCGCAAGTGAGGCGCCGGGCCTGCCTGTTCCGGTCGGCGACAGCGCCCCCACGCCGGTGCCCAGCGCCCGCGTCGGCGTCATGCGTGACCGGGTCTTCAGCTTCTACTATCCGGAGAACCTGGAGGCCCTCTGCGACGCAGGGGTGGAAATCGTGCCCCTCGACGTCCTTGCCGAGGAGTCGCTGCCCGACCTGAATGGGCTTTACATCGGGGGCGGCTTCCCCGAGCTTTACGCATCGCAGCTGGAGGCGAACAGCACCTTGAGGGCCGACATTGCCGCGGCCATAGAGCGGGGTCTCCCGACCTACGCGGAATGCGGCGGGTTGATGTACCTCTGCCGGGCGATCGTATGGCAGGGCAGGCGCTACGAGATGGTCGGCGTCATTCCTGCAGAGGTGGAGCTGTCTCCGCGGCCGGCGGGACACGGCTATGTGGAATTGACGGTCACGGGGGAGAATCGCTGGTTTCCCCGAGGCCACGTGCTGAGAGGCCACGAGTTCCACCATTCCCGGATTATTCCGGAGGGACCCATCGCATGCGCGTGCGCGGTGAAACGCGGGCATGGTATCGACGGCCTGGTGGACGGGATCGTCTACAAGAACCTGTTTGCCGCATACATGCATCTCCATAGCCTCGGCAACCCCGCATGGGCCCGCGCGTTCGCGGCCCTCGCGTCAGGCTATGGGGCGTCGGGCGACCAAAAAAGGAGCTCGATGAAGAAACAGCAAAAATTCACGGAGAAATAGGAGGCGATGCAATGGCGAAGGCTATATTGGGCGGGCGGGAGATAGAGGTCGATGAGGACGGCTTCATCCAGGAGCCGGATAAATGGAACAAAGAGGTAGCGGAGGACATCGCGAAGACGGAGAACGCATACCCCATGAGTGAGGATGCGTGGAGGCTCGTCAACTATTTGAGGGATTACTATGTCAAATACGAGATCGCTCCGCCCGTAAGGATGGTGACCAAACAGACGAAGCTCGACCTGAAGAAGATATACGAGTTGTTCCCCAGCGGACCGGCGAAGGGCGCCTGCAAGGTGGCGGGTCTTCCGAAGCCCACGGGCTGTGTGTAAGGAGTCGATTCTGCGAAGCAGGATAATTCGGTGAAAGCCGGGATGAGAGATATGGGTTCCTGATGCTCCAGCTGTTATCGTACGCGTGCTTTCTGGTTTTCATCATTGGCGCGGTCGCGGCTGCGATGCGGTATGCATCGATGCCCGTCCACCTGAGATGGGAGCTCTATCCGGTCGCGCGCGAAAAAGGGCGCGACAATGGCGGCGCATGCCGCGAGAAGCCTGATCGGTGGACGATGCCTCGCTNNCGGCCAGGGAAGGCCTCCTCTTCGAACAGTGCTTCAGGCGAAACAGAGGGCTCTGGTACCTGACCTATCCCTTCCACCTCGGAGTCCTCCTGATCGCTCTTTGGCTGTTTCTTCTGCTCCTGGGCGCCATCACGCTTCTGTTGGGTGTCGCTGTATCGCCGTCGTCAGGTGTATGGGGCCGGCTCGTCTTCCATGCAACGATAATCAGCGGGGCCGCGGGATTCGCGGTCTGTCTGGTAACCGGGTTCGGACTCCTGGTGAAGAGGCTCCTGGACCCGGACTTAAGGTCCTATACGGTGCCCTCCGACTACCTCAATCTGCTGGTCCTCCTCATCGTCGCGGCGGCCTCCGTGTGGGCATGGTCTCTCCACGACGCCACCTTTACGTTCGCACGGGCATACGTCAAAAGCTTGATCAGCTTCAGTCCCGCGCAGGGGATGGGCACGGCGCTCTCCGTGAACATCATACTCTTTTCCCTCTTTTTCGTGTACATGCCTTTCAGCCAGTTGAAGCATGGGTTGGCCAAGTATTTTACTTACCACCGGGTGCGCTGGGAGGATGAACCCAACGTGAGAGGGAGCGCCCTCGAAGCACGCATAGCAAAACTGCTCAGGAACAGGGTGACCTGGGCGGCAGCGCACATACGACAAGGAGACACGTGGGGAGAGGTCGCGGCGCGAACCCGCACCACAGAGGCCAAGGCACAGAACGATGCACAAAAGAAAAAGAATTGAATTACGTGACATAGCCCGGCCCGGCCAGCAATTAGTTCATCTGGAGGCCGAGGAATGGCTGCCTCTTCCGCCTCCCTATGACCGGCCGGGACCGGCCTTCAAGGAGCTGAGCGAAAAGCAAAAGGAAAAATACGAGGCCAGCCTCGACGGCGTATCGGCCCTGCTCTTACCCAGGCTGAAGACAAAGGAAGAGGAGGAAGCATTCGTAAAGAGGTTCCTCGAAGGGTTGGGAAAGCTCCTCTCGAAGGAGAATAACTGGACCTTTTTGCAGCCCCTGATGCTCACATTGGAAAATTGCGTCAGGTGTCAGACGTGTAGCGATGCCTGCCCTGTGTATGTGGGAAGCGGCAGGCAGGAGATCTATCGTCCCACGTACCGAGCGGAAATCTTTCGCCGGATCGTCAAGGGTTATCTCGGTAAGGGTGGCAAGATCTCCTCGTTTCTCCGCGGCGCCGATATCGATCTCAGTTATACGACTTTGGCAAGACTGGCCGAGCTCGCCTACCGGTGCAGCCTGTGCAGACGATGCGCCCAGGTCTGCCCCATAGGCGTGGATAACGCACTCATCAGCCGCGAAATAAGGAAACTCTTCAGCCAGGAGCTTGGCATAGCCCCCACGGAGCTGCACGAGAAAGGAACGGTCCAGCAGTTGAACGTCGGCTCGACGACCGGCATCACGCCAAAGGCCTTCGCGAACATCATCGCCTTCATGGAAGACGAGATAGAGGAGAAGACGGGCAGGAAAATAAAGATACCCGTCGACAAGGAAGGGGCCGAGGTGCTCCTTGTGCACAACGCGGGCGAATTCCTCGCGTGGCCGGAAAATCCGGAGGCCTTCGCGATCATCTTCGATGCGGCAGGGATCGACTGGACCCTCTCCAGTGATATGGTCG
>PLSJ01000201.1 GCA_003165115.1 Syntrophaceae bacterium
GTCGGTCATGTGGTACGTCATGAGCCTGTCGACCTGGATGCGGAATATATCCTCCGGGTACCTTATGTGGGCGGTAAGGTCTTGCGACAGATCCGAGAGCGGCCTGAACGTGCCGGGGAACGCCTGGGCGTACGCGGAGATGATGGGGTCTTCCGGGTCGCTCACATAGAAGGAGACCGAGCCGTTGTAGGCGTCGATGACGGCCTTGACCGAGTTGCGGATGTAGTTGAGCCTGCTCGTGTACGGGTCGGAATAGGGATAGCGGGAGGAAGTGGTGTAGCAGTCCTGTATCCAAAAAAGTCTCCCCTCGCTCACCACCAGGTAGGGATCGGGGTCGAGGGAGAGGAAAGGGGCGATGAGGCCGACCCGCTCGCGCACCGTCCGGTAGAGCTGGACCCTGCTTTCCGGTGTGATGTAGTTCGATACGAGGACGTTCGCGTCGACGAGCTGCCAACTGAAGAGCAGCTTTCTCCAGAAGCTGCTCAAGGGGATGCCTCCCTTCCCTGCATACTTTGTGTAGACGTTCTTATCGCCCTGGGGGTAATCGAATTCCTCGACGCCTGTCCTCACGATGCGGTAACCGGCCATGTTCTCCCCGTAATAGATGGCGGGCCGGTCGATTTTCAGGAGCGGGGATTCGGGCGGAAGGTCTTTGACCACCATGCGGGGAAAGTGCCCTTCCGTGGTCTCGGACACGTAACACATGGCGAGCCCGTAGCCGTGGGTAAATTCCAGGTACTGGTTGACCCAGGTGCGCGCCTGCTGGAAGACCTGCTCGCTCAGCTCCCGCCCCGAAACCATCACCTGGCGGTACCCCTCGCCGGGGAAGAGGTAGCGGTCGACGTCCACCTGGTAAAACCGGTAGTAAAGGCGCATCTCCTGGGTCTGCCTGAAAGTCTGGAGCACCGGCTTCCAATCCCAGAGGCGGACGTTCTTCAGGGTGTCGTTGTTCCGGGAGACCGCGGCGAGGGAAAGGTCGTTGACGGCGCCGAAAGGACGCTCCTCGACCCGGTCGAGCTGATACGCCTGCCGGGTAAGGGCTATGTTGTGCTGGAGATAAGGTCTCTCGAGGGCCAATTCGTTGGGCTGGACCACATACGACTGGAACAGCGCCGGAACGATGCCCAGGATCACGACCATGAGGACAAGGTAGGCCGCGACGCCCCCAAGGACGACGGCGAGCCTCCTGTGCTTCAGGTTGATCAGGACGCATGCGGCAAGGAGTGCCGTGGCCGCGCACATGGCCATAAGGCCGAGCCGTACGACGTGGTAGTCGGTGTAGCCCGCCCCGAAGACGGCCCCCCGTTTCTCGTACAGGAGCGCAAAGGTGTCGAGGTAGTAGCCGCTGGCCCATACGAGGAGAAAAAGGACGAACAGGATCGACAGATGGACGAACATCCGCCCGTGTTTGAAAGAGGCCGGTGTGAGCACGACCTGCCGGCTCACAAGGTAGCCGAGGAAGGTGAAGGGCATTGCGAGGAACGTGAGGACGGCGAGGCTTCTCTGTATCGCCTCGAAGGCGGGCAGACGGAAGACGTAGAAGCCGATGTCCTTGGCGAAGAGCGGGTCCGTCCGTCCGAACGAACCGCCCCAGAAGCACCGGATAAAGGTGTCCCAGTCCGCCGAAAAGGCGAGGCCGAAGAGGAGCGCGAGGGCCAGGGAAATGAAAAAGCCGAGCAGGCCTATCCTTAGCGGCCTTGCACGGAATTCGTAGATGTCCGCGTCCGTCGGACCCTGATTGTGGATAAAGCCGCTCCTGTGCCTGCCAGCGGCTATCGTGATGTTGATCCAGAGATAGAGGAACACCGGCGCCCCGGCGGCGCAGAAAAGAAGGACCTTGATCCAGATGAGGCGCAAAAAGAGGGGACTGTACCCGACCTCCTTCATCCAAAGCCAATCGACGAGCCAGGCCGAAGTCTTCGACACGAGAGCGAGGAGGAGCAAAAAGAGGACAAATGCCCCGAACAGCTTGATGATCCTCGGATTAGGCAGACTCACGCCGGCCGTGCCGCCCTCACCGCCATTGCCCCTTTGCGTGTATGCCACGACAGCCTCCTTGCGTTCATCAAATTGGTTCCGTGATAGCCAATAATAATCCCTTGCAGGCCGGTTTTCAAGCAAGGATGCCTTCTTGCCGGCTTCATTGCGCCGTCCGCTCACAGGTGAAGAACAGCTTCTCTCTTTCCGGTTCCTTTTTGTTAAAGCGACAACCAGGGGTCGCGGCGCACACGAGATTTCTTGACACCGAAAACCTTTTCTGGTTTAATGTGAATATACATTCACAATAAGAACTACTATGACAGAAAAAAAGAGCACCCACATAAGAAAAGAGGAAATCGTCCAGGCGGCCTTCAATGTACTGGGCAAAGGAGGGGCCAGGGCGCTCACCATTGCCGCCATCGCCAAAACCGCCGGGATGAGTGAGGCCAACATCTATAGGCATTTTAAGAATAAAGACGACATCTACCGTGCTCTTGTAGACTTTATCGGTGCGGCCGTCATGGGAAAGGCGGCTACCGTTGCGGCGGGAAGCAGGAAGCCCCTGGAGAAACTGGAGACGATTTTTTTTTCCCATATGGCGCTTATCGAAGAACACCCTGGAATGCCGCGCCTGATTTTTTCCGAGGACATCCGCCTGGGCAATAGAAAACTGGGGGAAAAGATCTCCTCGCGATTACGTGGCTATGTGGAGACACTGTCGGGTATCATCGCGGCGGGCGTCGATGAGGGAGACTTCCGCGAGGGGCTGTCGCCGAGGGAGACGGCGCTGACTTTTCTCGGGTTGATCCAGTCCACGGCGCTGCGCTGGACCATCGGCAGTGAATCTTTCGACATCAAAGTGGAGGCGGGAAACCTGTGGAGCAATTTCATGCGGCTCGTATGCTGATTTTTTTTATCCTTTATGTGACCGTACGTTCACATAATTCCAGTGAGGAGGTGTTTCAATGAAAAAGGCGACCTGTGTCCCGTGCTTCATGCTCATGTTCGCGCTTTTTGGAATGGCCATCGCGTCTTATGACTGTTACATGATCTACAGCGGTCGATTGCTCTGGTGCCCCCCTCCCATAGACGGATGCAACACCGTGGCCTACAGTCCGGATGGGCGCATCCGCGGCGTGCCGATAGGGTATTTCGGCCTCGTCTTTTATTCGATCATGTGCGCACTTGCGGCAGTCCTCGCGTTCGGCTCGTCCTCGCGCGGTTTACGCCTATTGGTGCTTCTCTATGCTGCAATAGGCGTGTGCGGTTCGATAGGCTTCATATATCTCGATCTCACCCTCATCCGCGCCTTCTGCATTTACTGCCTGATATCGGCCATTCTGACGGTTCTCCTGCTCCTCTTCGCAATCGCGCACTTCAGGAAGCGAGAGCCGGAGCTCCTGGGCTGATCGGCGCATGGAGGGGGGCGGCGTCCGTTTTCGTCTCTCCTCTCCATGCGCTCACGCTCTTATCTTCGTTTCGGCTCCATGGGACTTTCCGTCAGCTCCCTCTTGCGGTAGACGAAAATAGTGGTGTACAGTGGTGAGTGTACCGGCCGGTGAGTTGACGGCGGTAACCGGAGGGAAAATGAATCGCTATGATATTGTATGTATCGGCCACATGGGTACGGGTATAATCGTTCCTTTCGGGGGATCCTCTTTCGTCGAAGAGGGCAGCCCGCTGCTCTTTGCTTCAATGGCGGCCTCCCGTCTGGGAAAGAGAATTGCCGTCGTGACAAAAATCTCCGGGAGCGAAGAATACCTCCTGGAACCGCTGAAAGCTGCCGGGATCGATCTCTTTGTGAAGCCCGGAGATATAGTCCAATACCGTGTCGTCTTCCCGACCGCAGATGTCGATCAGAGGCAGGCTTTTCTGATAAAGGGCGGAGAAGTTTTTGCCGTTGGGGAGATGCCTCCTTTCGAGCCGTGCCTGGTGCACCTTTGCCTGGTAGGTGCCCGCGAGCCGCAACTGGACCTGATGCGCGCATTGAAGGCACGAGGATTCCGTTTGTCGGTGGACATGCAGAGCTTCGTGCTACAGGCGGATAATGAGATCGGCATCGTCCGGCTTAAAGATGTTCCGGAAAAAAAGGAAATCCTGGGGATGACCGATTTCGTGAAGCTTGATGCCATGGAGGCGCAGATTTTGACGGGTGCCGAAGTGCCGCGGGAGCAGGCGGACGTGCTGGAAGACTGGGGAAGTTCCGAGGCCGTCATAACTTCTTCGGAGGGAGCGCTGGTTCGGAGCAAGGGCATAACCACTTTCGCGAAATTTACCAACAGGAGCACCAGAGGCAGGATGGGTCGGGGCGACACCGTGATGGGATCGTACCTGGCACGCAGGCTGGATCATCCCGTCGAAGACTCGCTTCGGTTCGCCGTGGCGCTCGCATCGATCAAAATGGAATCCGCCGGTCCTTTCATGGGCTCACTGGACGATGTTATCGAGAGAATGGACAGTCCGCCCGGATGAAAGGGCAAGGGGGACATCCTTCAACAAGTTTTGTAAGCGAGCTATGCGGGGGAAGTCTAGCCGAACCTGCCCGTAATATATTGCTCCGCCTTCTCGTGCCTGGGCGACGTGAAGACCTGCTCGGTCGCGCCGAATTCCAGCAGTTCGCCGAGGAGCATGAACCCCGTGTAGTCGGAGACACGGGCCGCCTGCTGCATGTTATGGGTGACGATGAGGATGGTGTAATCCTTCTTTAGCTCGATCATCAGCTCCTCGACGCGCATCGTCGCGATAGGGTCGAGGGCGGAGCAGGGCTCGTCAAGGAGGATGATCTCGGGTTCTATGGTGAGGAGCCTCGCGATGCAGAGCCTCTGTTTGGTTTCGTCGGGCAGAAGGAGGGCGGGTTGTTTCATCTTGTCCTTGAGGTCTTCCCAGAGGCCGACCGCCTGGAGACAGCGCTCCACGATCTCCTGGCGTCCTTTCTTCCTCATTCCGTGGATGGCAAGGCCGTACACCATGTTCTCATATACCGAGAAGGGAAACGGGTTGGGCCTTTGGAAGACCATCCCGACCCTGCGCCTCAGATCGATGATGTCGATAGTCTCCAGGGGCGCGTCGTCGATCGAGATGCGGCCGTCTATCCTCACGTCCTCCACCAGGTCGTTCAACCGGTTGAAGCAGCGCAGCAGGGTCGATTTCCCGCATCCCGACGGGCCGATGAGGGACGTGATCGAATTCCTGTACACCTGGAAATCGATGTGCTGCAGCGCGTGGAAAGGGCCGTAGTAGAGGTTGATGTCTTCCGTGCGCAACGCCGTTCGTCCGGCCGCGGAAACGTCTTCTCTCATCCGAATTTCCCCAGGACGTAGTCTTCGGTCAGCTTCTGCTCGGGGTTGGTAAAGACCTTGACGGTGGGGCCGAATTCCACGAGCCTCCCCATATAAAAAAAGGCGACGAAGTCTGACGCCCTCGCGATCTGCTTCGTGTTGTTCGAGACGAGGATGATGGTATGGTCCATCTTCAATTCCGAGAGCGCCTCCTCGATCTTCGCCGTCGAGATGGGGTCGAGGCCGGAACAGGGCTCGTCGAGAAGGATCACGTCGGGCTTGAGCGCAAGCGTACGGGCGAGGCAGAGCCTTTGCTGCTGGCCGCCCGACAGCTTCAGGGCCGACTCCGACAGCCTGTTTTTCACCTCGTCCCAGAGAAAGGCCTTTTTGAGACTTTCTTCGACGAGGGCATTCAGGTCGGACCGCTTCGTGACGCCTTTCAGCCTCGCCCCGAAGGCGATGTTCTCGAAAATGGAGCGGGGCAACGGGATGGGCGTGGCGAAGACGGTCCCCACCCTCTTCCTGAGCGCGACGTGGTCGGTCTTCCCGCAGAGCTCGCCGAACCCGTCGATATGGACCTGCCCCTCGAAGTGGGCGTGGTCCTCGAAGTTGATCATGCCGTTGATGACCGAGATGAAAGAGGACTTCCCGCTCGCGGAAGGCCCCATCAGCCCGACCACGCGGTTTTCATAGATGTCGAGGTCGATGCCGTTCAGCACCTCTTTCTTCCCAAAGCTGAGCCTGAGGTTCCTGACCCGAATCTTGGTGTTGTGCATCACGAGTACCTTGCGATCATCCTGTGCATGATGTAGTACGCCAGGATGTTGATGACGAGGATCGAGAAGATCAGGACAAGGGCGGTTGCGTAGGCCTTTTCCAGGGATATGCCTTCTCTGGCGAGGATGTAGAAGTGGACCGCCATGGTCCGGCCCGAATCCATGATGCTGGTAGGCAGCCTGAGGGAGCTGCCCATGGT
>PLSJ01000079.1 GCA_003165115.1 Syntrophaceae bacterium
CCCGTGAGCTTGACCGTGGTCGCATAGGTGCCTATGTCGTGGATGAGCGTGTAGACGTTGCCGTTGATCGTCAAGCCGTTCAGGTTTGCGCTATTGGTAAGGTTGATGCTGCCGTAAACGCCGTCGCCATTCGTGGGTGGGGCGGGATTATGCGGGTCCACCTGCGCCACCGGGTAACCGGTCACCGGGTCAATGACTGCCCCGCTGTAACTCGCCTTTGTCAGTATATTGTAGTTCGTCCCGGAGGCAGGGGTGGTGACGCTCGTGCCGTTCCAGCCCCCGTAGTTCATGACCAGCGTGGCGTTCGAGCCGGATAGGGAGATAGGGGCATTGATGTTGATGTTGTGGCCTGCGTTCATGGTCAGCGCGGCGTTGACACCCCCGAGGTCGACTTCCTTGTTGATATTGACGTTGTTGCCCCCGGTAAGGACCAGGCTGCCCGCCATCGGGACGATGGATTCATTTACGTTTACGTTATTTGCGGCATTTAGGCTCAGGGTGGTGTTGTCCGACCAGAGCACCATGGCGTTGACGTTGATGTCCCCCGCCCCCGTACCGGCGGAAGAGGTCGTGATGGTGACATCACCCCCGGCGAGGCTGTTCTTGAGTGTCGTGACACCCATGCCGCTTGCAGTCTGCGAGGCGCTACCGGAGGATATCGTGAAGTCGGTCGGGTCTATAATCCACGTCCCGTTCTTACCGTAGGCAGCCTTCGTTGTAATGATGGCGCTGTCCTCTATCTTCACCCTGTCGCCGGAGGTCTCTATAAGCCCCCCGTTCCCTCCCTTGGGAGCGGAGGCGTCGAGGGTGCCCGCAACGTTCGAGGTGCCGCCGTCGGCGTAAAGCTTGATATCCCCTTGCAGGTCGTCCACGGTGCGGGCCTGGATTATCCCTGAGCTGTTCACCTGGGCGGAGAGGAGATCGTCGGCCGCCTTGGCCGTAAGGATGACCGTGCCACCGTCCGCGTAGACGGCCCCCTTGTTCTCCACGAGGGCGTTGAGGGCGTCTTTGTCGATGGTGACGTTCATCAGGGAATCCCCGTTGAAGTTGAGCGTGACCTTGTTACCGGAACCCATGACGACGGCGCCCTTTGTAGCGGTGATGACCCCTTTGTTGGATACCTTATTTCCTAGGAGGGCCACGTAGCCGCCGTCACGAGCGGTGATGGCGCCCCGGTTGATTACCGAGCGAGGTTTGCCGTTGGCATTGAAGACATAGTTGCCCTTATTGAAGTCCTCATCGGTTATGTTGAGGGTGCTGGNNTGAGGATGCCGTTGGAGTTGATGAGAAAGACCCTGCCGTTGGCGTTGAGGGCTCCTTCCAGTACGTTTCTCTCGTTGCCTATCACCCTGTTGAGGGTAATGGAAGTAACGTTCGGCTGGTTGAAGTTGACCGTCTCGTTGCGTTTCGTGCTGAAGCTCTGCCAGTTGATGGCAGCCTTCCGTGTACTCTGGTTTATATTGGTGATGTTGCCTGCCTGGTTGATGGCGGCGGTTCCGCTCGTGACCACGCCTCCCTGGGGGGCGGCCGTGACCGGGCCCGCAAGAAGGCCGTATACCCAGAGTAGCGCCATTGCGAGGGATATGACTCTCTTTTTGTTCATAAACAGCTTCCTGTTACCGCATTTCCTATACATCAGGTCCTCCTTGCTCGTTACCGGCTACAGCATTTCTCAAGTATCCAGGTTCATGGAATGCCGGGGAATGTTTCAGGATGGGGGTTTCGCAGGGCCGGGCCTGGGGTACGGGTGAAAGGCTCGTCTGCGTGACGGTCTTGACGCCGGGGTGAAGGTTGTTGTTTCGGGTGACGGTGTTATCGAACGGGAACGGGTGCCGGTCCTTGCCGATGGCCGGGCATTGCCGGTCCTTATGCTACCTGAGGAACTTCTTGCCGGGAGAGGGTTTTTGTTCTCTCTCTCTCTCTCTCTCTCGGAAACGACTATCGGGTGAAGTCGAGGCGGTGCGGCATTGCGTTTGTGGATGGAAGGCCCGTCGGTAACAATCTTTCATGATTCCCACGGACGCTCCCACGCTTGTGTAGGCGAGAGCAGCCGATGACTTTACCGTATGGTCCGTGGAGGGGCCAAAGCCGGGCGGTGACCGCCTTTCCTTGGATGGCTTTACCGGTGTTGCAGCCTTCCGGGCGAGAGCCGTGGGTGAAACCCGTTTTGTCAGAAGCGGGTTTGAACGACCCTCCCTGTCGTGAGAAATGTCCGTGCCCGGCAAACACGTGCCGGGGATGAGCACCACGGCAGTCAAAGCAGTACCGCCTTGCCTTTCATGTTCTCTTCTTCCTTACCCGTTAGGGTTAAACGTACATAACGTAATTTGAGGGTTATATATCATGGGGATGAACGGCTCGTCAAGACCTTTCTTAAAAGTTTCTTAAAAAAGTTTCTGCCTCCAGTGACGGGGTGCGTAAAGACTTCGCGGGGGGAGGGTTGCAACAAGCGAGGGTTGCTCGTGCGAATGAACCACACCGGATGAGCCGTTGACAGCGATGGCGTGCCCGTCTAAAATAGCCGGGAAGTGAAGATCATTTACAAGATATGGCTCGAAAGCGAGAGCGGCAGGGCGTTCGGGAAAGGGCCGTGCCGGCTCCTGAGGGGAATCCAGGAGACGGGGTCTCTCCGGAAGGCTGCTTCCGCCATGGGCTTGACCTACAAGAAGGCGCGTCTCGTCATTGCGAGTTGCGAGCGCTCTCTCGGGTTCGCCCTGACCCGCCGGAAGATCGGGGGAGCCAAAGGGGGCGGCTCGGAGGTGACGAATGATGCGGTCGAGCTCATGAAGAAGCACGAGGCGGTCCGTGCGGAGGCCGAAAACGCCCTGGCCGAGGCATACACTAAGCACTTCGGGCAGCCGGCGGAGGCTCAGTTCTATACGGTGCTCTCACGCCGGGGCGGTGGGAAGGCGATGGAGTAGAGCGGACCGCCGCCGCCTTGTAAAAGACACGGGCTCACCCTGCCGACCCGAGTGGGATAACAGATGAATGCCGCGAATCGAACTGTGCCGGAACGTGGATTCGCCCTTCGAAAAACCACTGCTTGAAAGGATGCTGAAAGGAACATGAGGATCAGTTTCGGTACGGAACCATGCCGATTCCGTGATGTAGAAGATTTATTCCCGTTAGGGGAATAACAGGGTCTTAATTCTGTCCCTCCGTATTTCCGGAATCCCTCCTATGCCTCGATCTCGTCTACCGGCAGGATTTGTTTCCCATGGCGAATCGTGAGGATTGAGATTTGCTTTTCCCGCAGCCCGTAGATTATCCGGTAATTGCCGTATAACAGTTCTCTTATCATTTCGTTGTGGGTCTCGGGCACAATGCGGCCACTTTCGGGGAAGGTCTTCAGGGCCTCCACCTTTTCAAAAACCTCATTTACCCAGTTTTCGGCCGCGTCGGGATTGTCCCGGGCTATGTACCCGACTATCTCCAATACCCTATCGACTGCAAGGGGAGACCAGAGGATCTTCACTTCCTGATCCGTCCCAGCACCCGCGCTTTGGCGTCTGCGTGGTCGATTCCCTGGCCGGCCTCTATCTGGCTCACGGACGTCTGGATATCCTGAAGCAGCTCAAGCCTCTCCTCCATGGCCTCATATTCCCCGGCGTCCACCAGAACCGCCACGCCCTTCCCATGCTGGGTGATGACAAGGGGACGCTTGGTGTCGTGCACCTGCTTCACGAACGAGGCTATTCCCGTTCTCACCTCGGACAGGGGCCGGATATCTTCGTTGACTCTAAGCCGCTTCATGCAACACCTCCGTATATATATTACGTACAATATAACGTACTATAGATTGGCTGTCAAGAGCGGTCTGAAGGCCCTCCCCCGAGGTAATATCCCATTAGCTTCAGTATCTTCATTAGATGCCCGAAAAGCGCCCTTACCGCATCCCGAGGAAACACACGGGGCGAAATCATTCGAGAATCTTAAGAAAACACCGAAAGGAGAGTCCATGGATGCCATAAAGGTCCTTCATTGCGCCGACCTGCACTTCGACGATGAGCAGGGTCGGCTTCAGAACACTATTGAATGCTGCGGCCGGGTCATCGCGACGGCGCAGGTTGAAATTCCCGACTTGATAGCCATAGCGGGAGACGTTTTCGAGAGAGGACTTGTCCTGGGTTCGCCGGGGACGCTCGCGGCGATTGATTTCGTGCACCGCTGCGGCAATGTCGCCCCGGTCGTCATTACGAGCGGCACGCCCACGCACGATGCAGCCAACAGCACGGAAGTCTTCAACAGGCTCAAAACGGAGCACCCCGTCTATGCGACCGGTCTTCCCCGCCAGGTAGGCCTGACGAAGGAAGAGCCGCGCGAGTTCAAAGAGGTGAGCGGAAACATGGAGGGCAAGCCGGAGCTGTATTTGTTCGTATCCTGCCTGCCTTCGCTAACCAAGGCAGCGCTGGCGGCCACGGGAAGTCGTTCCATTGATGGAGCAGGCATCGAGTACGCCGAGCTGCTCAGGGACCTATTCCAGGCCTGGGGCATCACGAACGAAAAGGCCAACGGCCTCGGGATACCAACCATACTGGTCGGTCATGGAACCGTGAGGGCTCACGACTGTCGACGGGACAAAGGGTTACCGACCCGGACGCCGAATTTGGGATAGCCGATTTGAGGCTCACAAAGGCAGTCCTCGTTTGCCTCGGCCACGTGCACATGCGGCAGCAGCTCCAGGACAACACGTTTTACTCCGGTTCCATCACCCGCGCCAATCATGGGGAGACGGAAGAAAAGGGCTTTTTCCTCCATACGATCGTCGAAGGAAGGGTCGAGTCCACGTTCATGAAGACCCCGGCAAGGAAGATGCGCACCTTGGAGGTGGTCGAAGAAGTGCCTGATGCCTCGCTACTTGGGACCATTAATGAAGGCGACTACGTGAGGATCGTCTATAGCATCAGGGAAGAAGACGTTGCCCAGGTGGACGACGCAGCCTTGAGAAAGCTTGCCTATAAAAAGGGGGCCGCCCACGTAAAGATCGAAAAGACGGTAATCCCCATGACGAACGTGAGGTCCGAAGGCATATCCAGGCTGCGGTCTCTCGACGAAAAGCTCAAACGATGGGGAGAATTGAACGGCCAGCCGGTCACGGCAGGCCTGCTCGACAAGCTCCGCCAGCTTCAAACGCTGGATGAACAAGCCATACTCGACGGCTATCTCGGAAAGGAGGCATCTGATGAAACCCGACTATTTGCTGCTTAGGGGCTTCGAAGGCATCCTGTCGGGGATGGGGGTCCACGAGATCGAGATAGACTTCTCCGTCGTCCCCGACGGGATCGTCGTCTTCGACGGCCCGAACGGCAGGGGAAAGACCACCATAGTCGACAACATGCACCACTTTCGCGTCATGCCCTCGAAGGTGAACAAAAGCTACTCGCCTGAGGCTTTTAGCTTCTACGAGGAGACGTACGGGGCCGACGCGTGCAAAATCTTTGTCTCGAAAATGGGGGGCACGCGCCACAAGTCGGTCGTCTCCATCGATGCCGTGAAAAGGAAGCAGAAGTGTTATCTCTATGAGGAAGTCGGCGGCAACTGGAAACCCCTGAACCCTGACGGATCAACGGAAAGCTACGACAAGGCGGTCGAAGCGATATTCGGGACCCCGCAACTCTATTTCATATCGAACTTCAGGGACCAGCGGGCGAAGAGCTTTTCCAGGTACAGCAAGGGAGACATCAAGGAGATCCTGGCCGAGCTTCTCGGTATAGACGGCATCAAGGAACTCTCGGACAAAGCCGGCCGCATACGAAAGGGACTCCAGGACCATCTCGCCCATCTCATGAGCACGAAGGAGGATTTGCTGCGCGTTCTATCCGGCAAGGACGAAAAGACCTCGAAGGCCCGTAATGTCCAGTCGGACCTGTCGCGCCTGGCAGAAAACATTCGATCCGTCGAATTACAGCGACAGGAGGAGGAGCGGAAGCTCTCAGAAGCGGACACGAAGATCGCGCTCCAGGAAGAGAGACTGAAAGCGAAGGAGAAGGCCCTTGCCGATATAGCTGCCAGAAAAAAGGAGGTAGAGGAGCTACGCAAGAGCAAAGAGACCAGACTGGACGCATTTGACACAAAAGTAACGGCGATGACGATGCGGATCACCAGAACCAAGTGCCTTCTCGCCGACGTCGCCTCATTGAGGCTGAAGGCAGAAGAGCTCAAGGACCTCGAACAGAAACTGTCGAACCTGAAAGACTCCTCAAGGCTCTGCGACGAGCGGTACGTGCGGATGAACGCGCAGATATCGGAGCTTCAGACCATCGAAAAGGTTGTCAAGGACAAGGAAAAAGAGCTCGAAGGACTGAGACTTTCCAGGCAGCACGCAATCGATAACATTGAGAGCGCCATCAGGGACCTGAAGGCCAAAGTCCGAAGACTCGCGGAGTACCGATGCGACGCGACCGGCGCAAGTTCATGTCCCTTCCTGACGGACGCGCGTGAGGCCAAGAAGGCGATCCCGATCCAGGAAGTGGAGTTGCGGCGCCTGACAGACGTCAAGGACCCGCGGCAGGAAAGGCTCCTCCAGGAATTAGGCGACCTTCGCCGAAAATGTGCCGCCACGCCATCTCTTCAGAAGGAGGCCGGGCAAATGATTTCGACGAAGAAGGCCCTCGCGGATGAGACGCGGAAGGCTGACGAAAGGACGGCGGCCTTGAGGGATGAGACCAAACCGCTTGCGGAAGCCGAGCAGGCCGGAAAGGAACTGCCGGGGCTGGAGAAGGAACTGTCGGCACTGGAGAAGGAAAAAGAAGAGTATCTCCTGGAGGCCGACAGGACCATTGCCGCGATAGAGGCCGAGGTGAGGGCACGGGAAAGCGAGGTCGCGCGGATCGTTATCGATCCCACGTTGAAGGAAGCGAAAGAACAGATCGCGAAAAACATCTCCGGGCTTTCCAGCCGAATAGACGGCCATAGATTGGAGGAAGCCACCTTGAGAAAGGAAGCAGGCGCCCTTGACGAAGCCCTGAGACAGGTCGCCGACTCGGAGGGGAAATGCATCGATCTCGACAATCAAATCGAGCACTTCAAGAGCGAAATCTCCGAATGGACCATCGAGGAGAAGGCGCTCGGAAACGACGGCATCATCGCCCTGGAGATCGACGACGCCGGCCCGGCCATCGCGAGCATCGCCAACGAGCTGCTCCGGGTCTAC
>PLSJ01000257.1:0-589 GCA_003165115.1 Syntrophaceae bacterium
ATATGCCGGAGGCGATGCTCCCTTTCCTGAAGAAGCTCGCGCGGAAAGTCAAAGAGAGGATACGCCTTCGGCGGAGGAAGAATTCGGACGGGACCGCTCCGAGATGCCGTTCCTCAGCGACGGAAAGCCTTCTCGCTGAGGGCACTTACTCGCTGAATCTTCCCCTCGCTGAAACAGCACAGGCGATCAGCACCAGACGGGCTGCCCAATCGCCCCTCCCCGGCGTCCTCGCTGAACCTCCCTTGCTGGACTCCAAGAGGAGAATAGAAGACTACGAAGCCCTCATCGCCCCGTACCGGCCCCTCCTCGCTGAGGTCGCCTCGATGGAGGTCCTCGATGAGCTGCTCAGGATGCTCTATGAGGGCGGCGACGCCCCCTCGGTGGTCGGCTGGCGGGGCAAAATGTCGGATTGCGAGTACAGGAACCTGAAAGGGCATGAGCATTTCCTCCAGATTCTTCGGGGCGTCTCCCTCTACGACCACACCTACAACGTCCTGAAGGCTGCCCTCGACATTGCCGATGAAGAATTGCGGCAGAGGCACGACTTCCTTCTCCCCGCCATCATCACCGCCGCCCTCGGCCACGACAT
>PLSJ01000257.1:684-2931 GCA_003165115.1 Syntrophaceae bacterium
CGAGGATCATCATGGACGCCGACGCTATGGCGAGGGAACATGAGATCACGTCCACTGACCCTGCTTTCGCCATGAAGCCCATGACCGAGTGGCTGGACCTGACCAGGCTTGGCGAAATCATCCTGCCGCACATCAACGAGCTCGTCGTCAAGAACCGGAGGGCCGTCTGGAAAGCTATGTCGTTCGACGGCATTGTCTACTGCACGCCGGATTACGTCCGCGACGCCCTCAAGATCCTCGCCTTCGAGAAGAAAGTCCTCGACTATCGGCTTCTCCGTCAGTCCTTCAAGATGGACAACCGGGCAGTCCTCACCGAGTTCTCCGCAATACTGAGGGAAAATGGCTATCTCGCCTACAAGATCAATGAGGCATACTTCGGCCTGAGGTTCCTCTTCCAATCGAGCATTCCCGACATGCGCCAGCCGGAGCTATGGGCCATTCCGGTGAAGATTGGGCTTTTCCCGGCAAAACCCTCGGACATCGAGGAACGGAAGAGGGATTACCTAAAGACTGTCGTCTCAGTGAGACCTGTTGCGGGCGGCCGCGGCTGAACAGGGATCGCCAGATGGCCGTCACCTTACGACGCGTACGGGAATAATTCCCCGTGACATATCCCGCTTAACCTGATGTATCATATCGGCACGTTCAAGAAGGCACCGCCGATCGGGCGGCGAAGGGACAGACGAGATGGCTGACGCTGGCGCGAATCGCACAGATTCACCCCTCATAAAACACCTGGCTCAGACGATGGGCCTGAAAGCGGCCGAGGTTTATAACGGGCTCCCTCTATTCGTCATGCCAGAGGAGGCAAACGAGCTGACAGAGCGCGAGGAGGACCTCCTCGATGCAGCGCCCGAGCAACTTCCTCTTCCTTTTGAGGATTTTCTTCTCGACTTCCCTTTCGGGACGGCAGGTCTCCTTTCAGGGCTTCCGAACAATGGGGACAAGAATCGTGGCCGGCTGTGGGTGCGCGTCCGTCGCGTTTCATCTGTTCACGCGGACCCGGCCACTCAGATCGGCCTGTCGCACCTGACGTCCCTTCCCGATCCTCAATCGTGGATTCTGCTCGAAGGATGGGAGGAAAGGACAGTCACCGGCGGTCTTTCCATTTCTCCGATCATTCCCTCGTATCCTTGCGTAAACCAGAGTTTGGCGATTTTCTTGCCTATCGCCACGCATATCCCAACGGCGAATGTTGGGACCATCGCGTATGGGGGTTTTGGTGCAACTTGAAGCTCTGCCGGCGCCTGGGTTCCCACATGAGCCGTTGCGCAGCCTCCGAGTTCATTCATGCCGCAATGTGCCGGCTCGTCGTCCTCTCGGTCATCTACGTTACGGAAGGGCTTGGCGGCGCGACCACGGAGATCACCTGGCGGCCGGCAGCCGGATCGCGAGAGGAAAAGACGGAACGACTCAAGCCATGGGTAGCGCCGCGTCGGCAGACGTTCATAATCATCGACCCGGCCCGCGCGGGCGATTATGGCCACCCGTCTTCGATCCGTCCCGAATCGCCCGGTCATCACGCCTCACCCATCCCTCACCCCCGGCGCGGCCACTGGCGTCATCTGGCCGCCGAAAGGAAGACCTGGGTCAGGCCCGCATGGGTCGGCGCCAGGGGAGAACTTACAGAATTCAGCCGAAGTTTATCCGCGAAATGCAATGATCCGTGCGAGATTTTGCATCAGACAGGTTTATCCTGGGGTGTTTGAACAAACCTTAGGAAGGCGATAACCGTTTCTCTATTGGAATCCCTGACTTTCCCGACGGTTTCAGCGACCGCCGGCATTTCTTCCTTCAACAGGGCATAAAGCTCAGCATTGGACATTCTCTCGTAGTCCATGATCACCGGTCCTTTGCTACCGCGCGTTGACCGCATAGAACTCGTCTTTCTGCGCCTTGCGGCACGTGGAATCGCAAGACTCCATGGAGGCCTAAACGATCCCGCGTCTTCGTGGAATTTTGCCCCCCGCCCGCACACTCTTGCTTCATCCGGTACTTCTCACAGGACGAGGCTCGCCCTTCGATTATGCCTGTCTATATTATACTACGTCTCGTAGACGAGTTATTACGTCTTATAGGTTGTTTCCATTTCCCGTTGGAAATTCGATACTTTCCAGCGGGTGCACATGACAGACGTGAGAAAAATGATGGGCAAACAAATCAAGACCCTTAGACAAGCCCGGGGCATGTCCCAGGAAGAGCTCTCAGAAAAGATCTCTATCAATGGGTATCCCGATGAAGTTGGCC
>PLSJ01000323.1:0-4096 GCA_003165115.1 Syntrophaceae bacterium
CCCGTCGCAAGGAGAAAGATTATTGCCGCAATCGATAAGCTTTTTCTCACCATTTCATTTTCTCCTTATCGTCCGAAGCTGCCGGCACAAAGAATCGGCACTCGCCCCGGAAAAGGCGTGTAATATTTAATAGAAAACAAGGAACCTTGTAAAGCCATTTCTGGGGACCACCGGAACCGCCGGCCGGCATGGCGGCGTTCGGGCCCGTCCCCGGTGCATCATGCCTGTGGGCTGCCATGCATTGCATTGTATACATTGTTGATTTCTTTGCGGGATGATGGTATCTTTCTTTAGCAAATAACGGGGTGGGTAGGTGTTCTTCCGTGAGTCAATTCAAGGTGATCGTAACCGATACAATTTCGGAAGAGGGCATAGCGAAGCTCGTCAGGGACGGGAGCATAGAGGTCGACCTCAAACCGGGGATCAAGAGCGACGAGCTTGCCGAAATCATCGGTAACTACGACGCCATTATCACCCGGAGCGGTACGTCCATCACCGCGCCGCTGCTGGCGCGTCCCGGCAAGCTGAAGGTGATCGGCCGGGCGGGGGTGGGGCTCGATAATATCGATATAGAAGCGGCAAGCAAGAAGGGCATCATCGTGATGAACGCGCCCACGGGCAATACCCTCGCCGCGACGGAGCTGACCATGGGCATCATGCTNNAGACCCTCGGCGTCGTCGGGCTCGGACGGATAGGCACCAACGTCGCCCTGCGGGCGAAGAGCTTCGGCATGCGGGTGATCGCCTACGACCCGTATATCAAGAAGAGCAAGGCCGATTCGGTGGGCGTCATCCTTCACGACGACCTCAACGACCTTTTGCGGGAATCGGATGTGATTACCTTTCACACCCCCCTCACGCCCAAGACAAGGAACATGGTCACGAGCAAGGAGCTCGCCCTGATGAAGGACGCCGTTATCCTCGTCAACTGCGCGAGGGGAGGCATCGTCAACGAGGGAGACCTTTACGACGCGCTGAAAGCCGGAAAGATCTTCGGCGTAGGCGTCGACGTCTTCGAAAAAGAGCCGGCCGGGGGCAACAAGCTGCTGGAGCTGGAGAATGTCTATGCCACGCCGCATATAGGGGCGAACACGCGGGAAGGGCAGAATGCGGTTGCCCTCATTATCGCCGAGCAGGTCTACGACGCCCTCCACGGCAAGCCGTATCAGAACGCGGTCAACATACCTTTCATGAGGTCCCAGCTCCCCACCGCGACGCAGCTCTACTTCGACCTCGCGGAGAAGATGGGGAAGCTCACGGCGCAACTGGCGAAGGGAAGGATCTCCCAGCTCACGTTCCTGATGGTGGGCAAGATGTTCGAGGAAGACCTGTGCGAGCGCAAGTTCGATGTGCCTTTCAGCTATCAGCCGTTTACCATAGCGGCCCTCAAGGGTTTCCTCGGCCTCTCCTGTCCGGAGACGGTCACCTTCATCAATGCGCCCTACCTTGCGATGGACAGGAACATCGCGGTCGAAGAAGCAAAAACCGAGCAGTTCGACAAGTTCAACGACCTCATCGTCTTCAAGGTGAAAACGGACACGATGGAGATGCTGATCGCGGGCACGGTCTTTGCCGACGGCGTCGGCAGGATAGTGCTTTACGACAAGTTCCGGCTCGATATCGTGCCCGAAGGCGCGTTCCTCCACTTCAGGATACTCGACCGTCCGGGGATCATCGGAAAAGTGGCGACCATCCTCGGCGACAACAACATAAATATCGCGAGCTTCGGCCTTTCGAGGGCGATGACGGGAGTGGAGGTCGCTTTCGTCTCGGTCGATCATCCCATCGGCCCCGACGTCCTCGAAAAAATACATGCTATCGACGGCATGGTCGAGGCGAGCGTCATCCTCCTGTAACATGGAACACCTCACGGCCCTCCGGGGTTTCAGGGACATCTACGGGGAAGAGATCGAGCGGTTCACCCTCATCGAACGCGCGGCCCGCGCGTATTTCCAGCTCCTCGGCTATAAGGAAATAGAGATACCCGTCCTCGAAAAGACCGAGCTTTTCAAGAGGAGCATAGGCGACACCACCGATATCGTCGAAAAGGAGATGTTCACCTTCACCGACAGAAGCGGTGATTCGGTCACCTTGCGGCCCGAGGCGACGGCGGGCATCGTGAGGGCGTACCTCCAGGCGTCCCTTTATGCGAAGGAGCGGGCGAGCAGGCTCTTCACCGTCGGCCCCATGTTCCGCCACGAAAGGCCCCAGAAAGGCAGGTTCAGGCAGTTCTACCAGATGGACGTCGAGGTCTTCGGGATAGCGGACCCGATGGCCGACGCGGAGCTTATCTGGATGGTCTTCCTCATACTCGGGCGCCTGGGCGTCACGAACTACACGGTCGAGATAAACAGCGTGGGCTGCAGGGGTTGCAGGGACGAATTCAGAAAGGCCCTCGTCCGTTTCCTCGAATCGAAGAAGGAAGGTCTCTGCACGGACTGCGCCGGCAGGCTCGACAGGAACCCCCTAAGGATATTCGACTGCAAGAACGCGGCGTGCTTTGATGCGATCACCGATGCCCCCGTGATCTTCGACTACCTGTGCGATGAATGCAGGAAGCACTTCGACGACTGCCTCGGCAGGCTCGGCGCATTTCACGTCCCTTATGTCGTGAACAAACGGCTCGTTCGCGGCCTCGACTACTATACGAGGACGGTCTTCGAATTCACCTCACCCGACCTCGGCGCCCAAAAGGCATTCGCGGCAGGCGGCAGGTACGACAACCTCGTCGAAGAGATGGGTGGGCCGTCCATACCGGGGACCGGCCTCGCCATCGGCATGGAGCGCCTCGCCCTTCTCGTACGGGAACTTCCGCCCGGCCAGACACCCCTTTACTTCCTGGCGAGGGTGGGAGAGGAGGCCGAAGCCTGGCTGATACCGCTGCTCGACGCGTTTGTGTCGTCAGGCATGCCCCTGGCCTATGCGCAGCCCGCGCGGTCCCTCAAGTCCCAGCTCAAGTATGCCAATAGCCTTGGCGCCGATTACGCCCTCATCCTGGCGGACGAGGAAGTATCGAAAGGCATAGTCCTCATGCGCGACATGAAGGACGGCACGCAGAAGGAGCTGCCCCTCGACCCCGCCGGCCTGCCGCGCCTCGTCAAAGGATAAAGAGAAAGAAACAAGGCGCGGAACTTTTTTCCGGGGAACAAGAAAAATATTCCTGCGGTGGAAACCTGACCGTTACTGGGTCAAAGAATTGACGCTGGGCAAGGGGCCGCTATGAATGAGCACCCGCTTCTCGCTTTGCACGACGCGTCCGCCGCCGGCGTTGTTCCCGGCCCGCACGGGCGCATTGAGGGCATGCATCCCTGATGCCTGCGCCTGGCCCTGCGCCTGGCCACCCGGCGCCGGTAAAGTGTGCATCATCGGCATGTGCCTTGTCGTGAGGGCGTCCGCGGGATGCGCGGACGGGCCGCCCGCGCCGACGGACATCAGGAACAGGAACAAAGAAAGGGCCGAAAAAAGGACTCTCATGCGATACCTCCGGGTGATATATAGGGTCATCCGGATGTACCAGCAAATTCTGTTCCAATCGCGGGGCAACTTTCTTCAACACCCGGCTCCCCGCCCCGGCCAGCTCCACACGCGAGAGAGGCTTCATCACGAACGCCCTTACGCCGACCTCTTCCACATCTTTCTTCGACACCGCCTCACTGTAACACGTGCAGAGGATGGTGGGCATATCGGGCCTTACCTCAAAGAGACTCGCCCTCGGTTATCCCCCGGCCGCGATCTTCCCCCACGAATCGCGAAGCGGCACGATGCGGTTGACCACGAGCTTCTCGGGAGACGAATCCTTTGAATCGATGCAGAAATAGCCGATCCTCTCGAACTGGTACCTGTCGCCCGGAGCCGCGCCTTTCAGGCCCGGCTCGACGCGGCACGAGGAGAGGACCTCGAACGACGCATCGTTCAGGTAATCCATGATATCGCCCTCCGCGCCCGCCGGATCGGGGACCCTGAAGAGCCTGTCGTACAGCCGGACCTCCATGGGGAGCGAATGCGCCGCCGACACCCAGTGGATGACCCCCTCCACCTTGCGCCCGTCGGCAGGGGGGCCGCTTCTCGTCTCGGGGTCGTAGGTGCAGTGGACCTC
>PLSJ01000323.1:4212-17088 GCA_003165115.1 Syntrophaceae bacterium
GGGCACTCACGTTCAGGTCTTCGCGCACGCAATGCTCCAGGAGGCCGATGTCGACGAGGTTCTCATGCTTGGCGACGCCGATCCTCGCGCAGAATGTCCGGATGGCCCCGGGCGTGTAACCCCTCCTTCGCATGCCCGCCACCGTGGGCATGCGGGGGTCGTCCCATCCGACGACATAGCTTTTTTCCACCAGATCGATGAGCTTGCGCTTGCTGAGGACCGTGTAGCTCACATTGAGGCGGGCAAATTCGATCTGCCGGGGACGCTCGCCCTCGACGAGCTGTTCCAGCACCCAATCGTAGAGGGGCCGGTTATTTTCGAATTCGAGGGTACAGATCGAATGGGTAATCCCTTCGACATAGTCGGAAAGACAATGGGCGAAATCGTACATGGGGTAGATGATCCAGTCCGTGCCGGTGCGGTAGTGGCCCGCCCGCTTGATGCGGTAGATGATCGGGTCCCTCATGACGACGTTCGGCGAGGCCATATCGATTTTTGCACGGAGCACGCGGCTTCCATCGGCGAACTCGCCCGCCCGCATGCGCGCAAAGAGGTCCAGGTTCTCCTCGACCGGCCGCGTCCGGTACGGACTCTCCTTGCCGGGATCGGTAAGGGTCCCGCGATACGCGCGTATCTGATCGGGGTTGAGGTCGCACACGTAGGCCATGCCCTTGGTGATGAGCTTTACCGCGTATCCGTAGAGCCGCTCGTAGTAGTCGGAGGCGTAAAAAAGCCGGTCGTCCCAGTCGAAGCCGAGCCAACGCACGTCGGTGATGATCGACTCCACGAATTCGAGGGATTCGCCGCTCGGGTCGGTGTCGTCCATCCTCAGGTTGCAGGTGCCCCCGTATTGGGCTTTGATGCCGAAATTGAGACAGACGGACTTCGCATGGCCGATGTGGAGATAGCCGTTAGGCTCCGGCGGGAACCTCGTGGCGACACGGTCATGTTTCTTTGTCGCCAGGTCGTCGTCAATGATTTCCCGGATAAAATCGGTTGGAGCGGCAGCGTCACCAGACATTGTTTCACCTCATGGCAGGATAATCGATCGATAAAGAAAGCTCGCCAACATTATACAACAGTTTACCGGCCGTCTCTCGTTTTTGTTGAAGGCCCATCCCCTGATTTTAGTCCCGGCAGATGCCGCACTCGTTGCACCTGCTCTCTTTGCCGTCGTCCGCATAGCTGCCCTGCTCGCCATAGAGGTTCTCCATGAACACCCGTTGCCCGTCCCTTCCCCTGATGTAGCCGTTTTCCAGGGGAATCTTTCCGAGGCCGCCGGTGATATCGAGGGCATACCGGGGGACGCACAGACCGGACGCCGATTGCCGCAAGGCGCGCATGATGCCGATGCCGGTCTCCAGGCGGACCTTGAAATGGGTCGCCCCCACGACATCGTCGAGCTGAAAGAGGTAGTAAGGCTTCACGCCCAGCCCCACCAGTTTCTCGAAAAGCAGCGCGAGAACGTGGCGGCAATCGTTGACCCTTCTCAGGAGCACGGTCTGGCTGATGATGACCGCTCCCGCTTCCCGCAGCGTCTTCACGGCGTCGCCGAACTCGGGCGTCACTTCACGGGGATGGTTGATATGGATGATGAACCACAAGGGGCCGTGTCTCTTTATCGCCCGCCTGTGGCGCTCCAGGCCCTCCGGGAAGACGACGGGGACCCTGGTGCTCACCCGTATCACCGCTATGCGTTCTATCTTGCGGAGCCTCCCCAGCACGTACTCCAGCTCCGCGGGCCGGAGCGTCAGCGGGTCTCCTCCCGAGATAATCACTTCCCTTATCTCGTCGCATTTCTCCAGATAGTCGAGGGTCTCTTCCCTTGAGTTCTGGGGCCTGAACCCCCTGCCCACGAGCCGTCTCCGGTTACAGAAACGGCAGTACATGGCGCATTCGGCGGTAACGAGGAATACACCGCGTCCGGGGTAACGCTTAAGGAAAGAAGGGGTAACCGAAATCCGGCCCTCGCCGAGCGGGTCCGTCACCCCCCGTCCTTCAAGCTCGGCGGCCGTCGGCACCGCCTGAAGCCGTATGGGACAGAAGGGGTTCTCCCGTTCCATGAGGCCCCCGTAAAAACGGGGCACCCTGAAAGGATAAACCTCCGAGACGCGCCCTATTTCCCCTGCCGATTCCCCATCCAGGCTTATGAGGCCGGAAAGACTTTCGACGTCCGATATCGGTGTGCGTTCATCCATGGGGCTTCGTTGCGCTTTTAGTCGCGTCCGCCCTCCGCGCATCCGCAAGCCGCCACGGTCCCGCCGGGGGAACAGGGTGCAGCCCTGAACGCAGGCCGCACCACTCCCGTCGGATGCGGATACCTATCTGAGGTGCTCTTATTTTCAACTCAGGCTACAACTAAAAGAGCAAAGGGAGGGTAAGGGGGTTACCCTCCTCGCCTTTCTTCTCGTCGATCCTTCCGTCAATTGCTACTGAAGCGGGGTGAAATTATCTCTTCTGTTCTTCGCCCATGCCGCTTCGTTGTGTCCCGGGTCTATAGGCTTCTCTTTGCCATAGCTGACCGTTTCCAGACGGTTGGGGTCCGCGCCGAGGTTCTGCAAGTATGTCTTTGCGGCATCAGCCCTTTTCTGACCGAGTGCGAGGTTGTACTCGACGGTCCCTCTTTCGTCGCAATTCCCTTCGATCCTCACTTTGCCGGGATTCGCCTGCATCCACTCATAGTTCTTCTTCAATACCGCTGCATCGCCGGGTCTTATTTCGTACTTGTCGAAATCGAAATAGATCTCTTTCACCCCTGCGGCAAAGGCGGCTGCTGCGGCCGTGGCTGCTGCTCCCGCCGGCGGCACCACGATGACTTCTTTCTGCTCAGGCGCAACAACCGTCTTTTGCTCCGGTGCTGCGGGAGGTGCAGCTTCGCCTCTCATCTTCTGTTGGAAGCATCCACACGCCGCGAGACTCAAACCCACTACCACGACCAAAAGTACGAGACCAAAAGATTTGATTTTCATGATCATAATCCTCCTTAAGTAAGGGGTATATCCCTGCGGACATACCCCCCTGAGTTAAAGGCCAGACTATTTTGCTGGTGCTGGTGCAGGCGCAGGCGCAGGTGCAGGCGCTTCGCCCGGTTTCGCCGGCTCACCCGGTTTCTCGGGAGCAGGTGCCGTCGCCTCTGGAGCAGGAGCGGCAGGAGCAGTCTTCGCTTCCTCTTTTGCCGCCGGTGGTTTCTGTTCGCCTGACGGTCCACAGGCAACCAAGCTAAAACTCGCAAAAAACGAAATAGCTATAAACAATACTAAGAGCTTCTTCATTCTGTTCACCTCCTTTCTGTTGGAATTTCTCTCTTAACGCTCTTACGCTTCGTACGCGCACATCTTTAATGCATACTACAATATAACAATCAAAACAAGAAAATTATACATTTTTTATGACTATTTCCTTTCTCACTGCATACACGTCCTCTTTCAGGCAGAGGGCCGGGTCGGCTTGAAGCGTCGACGCCGTGCCGCACGCCACCCCCAGGGTCAGGGCATCCTTGAAGCTCCCCCCTTCGCTGAGGGCGAAAACCATGCCCGCGACCATCGCGTCGCCGGCGCCTGTCGAGCTCTTCACGTCCACCCTGGGAGGCACGATATGGAACCTTTCGTCCCGTGACACCCCGACGGCGCCCCTCGCGCCCATGGAGACCACCAGATAGTCCGCGAGGCCCACATACGGCGCCACCTGCCGGAGCACGTCATCCTGGTCCTTCACGTTCGTTTCGACGAGTCTGCCGAACTCGTGGATATTCGGCTTTACGAGATAAGGACCGGCATGCAGGCCTTTTTTGAGCGCATCCCCGTCCGCGTCGAGGAACACCTTCACATTCCTGTCCTTGAGGCCCGCGATGATCTGCGCATAAAACGCGTCATCGATACCCGGCGGCATCGTCCCGCTGAGCACGACATAGCTGTCTCCCGGTATCTGCCTGATCTTACGATACAGCGTGGCCACCTCGAACTGGCCGACCTCGGTGATGGACGCGCTCAGGAGCGTCTCCATCTTCTTTTTTCGCTGATGGATGGTGATGCTGCTCCGCGTTTCGCCGTTCGCCCTCGTGAAATCGCAGGCTATGCCTTCGTTGATAAGCCTGCCCTCCACCTCCAGCCCGCTATATCCGCGCATAAAGCCGAGGGCGGTGCTCTGTCCCCCGAGCTCCCTGATGACCCTCGAAACGTCGATCCCCTTGCCCTCCGCCCTCCGCTTCTCCTCGAGAATCACGTTGACTTCATCGTAAAGAAACTCTTCCACATCGAAGGTCTTGTCCAGCGAAGAGTTAAGGGTAACGGTGTATATCATGATCGGTGCTGCCTTTCCCGAACCTTCATGTATCCTAAATATAGCACAGACCAACGCCAAATGACCATATTACGTCAAAAAATTTCCTTGAAAACAAGAGAATCCCTTCCGCACTTTCCCTCGCATTAAGGGGCGATGTTTGTTATAATTGCGAAAAGCTCTTTACCACGGAGGGACCATGCGAAGACTCTTCCTCTTTTTGCCCCTAACGATCATGCTCGCCGGTCTCTACGGCTGCGGTTATAACGAGATGCAGGCAAAAGAAGAGGCCGTTTTCGCGGCATGGGGGGACGTCGAGGCCACATACCAGCGCCGGGCGGACCTCGTGCCAAATCTCGTCGAAGTGGTAAAAGGCTACGCGAAGCACGAGCATGACACGTTGACGGCGGTCACGGAGGCGCGGGCAAAAGTGGGGACCGTGCAGATATCGAAAGAGATGCTCGACCGGCCGGACGCGGTCGCGCGCTACCAGCAGGCCCAATCGCAGCTCGGCTCGGCCCTTTCGAGGCTCCTCGTCGTTGCCGAGCAATACCCGAACCTGAAGGCGAACCAGAATTTCATGGACCTCCAGAACCAGTTGGAGGGGACGGAGAACCGGATAAACGTGGCAAGGGTCCGCTACAATAAAGCCGTTCAGGAGTTCAACGTCAGCGTCAGGACGTTCCCCAATTCGCTCACCAATTCCCTGTTCCTCCATCTGACCAGGAAGGAGCCCTTCAAGGCCGACGAAGGCGCAAGGGTCGCGCCCAAAGTCAAGTTCTAGGGGTTTGGGCGGGCCATGAAGAGACGGATCGCGGTACTGCTTCTTTTTCTCGGCATGACCCTGTCGCTCGTCCCTCCCGCCGCGGCGGCCCTGTCCGTCCCGCCGCTGAGCGCCCACGTCAACGACTATGCCCACATGATCTCCGGGCAGACGGCCGGGGCGCTGGAGCGCGAGCTTACAGAGCTGGAAAAAACCGACTCGACGCAGATAGTGGTCCTGACCATACCCGGTCTCGAAGGCGAAAACCTGGAAGATTTCTCCATAAGAGCCGCCGAAGCCTGGAAGGTGGGATCGAAGGGCGTCGATAACGGCGTGATTCTCCTCATCGTGAAAGACGACCGAAAGGTGAGGATAGAGGTAGGGAGGGGCCTCGAAGGAAAGCTGACCGATCTCGTCTCGGGACGCATCATCAGGAACGAGATCGTGCCGAGGTTCAAGGCGGGCGACTTCGACGGCGGCGTCACGGCCGGGGTAAGCGCCATCGTCGGGGTGGTAAGAGGAGAATACAAGGCGCGGGAGCAAGGGGCCGGGAGGCGTCACGGGGGCACGACGCCGATCTTCACGCTCCTCATCTTCCTGTTCATCGCCATCGTCTTCGCCGGCGCCCTCTCGAAGGTGCTCGGCGCCGCGGTGGGCGCGGTGGGGCTGCCGATTGCCGCAAAATTGTCCTTCCCCGCCCTCTCCTTTTCTATCCTCGGCGGGCTCGCCCTCCTCGGGATCGTCATCGGCCTGCTCCTTCATGCCCTGTTCGCGGGAAACGGGCGGGGCGGAAAGGGACCTGGAGGCGGCCTCGGGAGCGGTTTCCTGGGGGGCTTTTTGGGAGGTCTTTTCTTCGGGGGCGGCTCTTCGTCGGGCGGGGGTTCCTCAGGCGGAGATTTCGGCGGCGGCGGCGGCGGTGATTTCGGGGGCGGCGGCGCGTCGGGAGACTGGTAGCAAGGGTGTACGAGGTGCGCGTATGAAGATCAGGGCACACACGTTGTTCAGTACGGAGCAAAAGGAAAAGGTCCGTCAGGCCGTGCGCGCGGCGGAGGCTTTGACGGCCACGGATATCTCCGTCATGCTCGTCGACGAGAGCGACCGCTATCGCGAAGCGGAGCTCGCGGGGGCCTTAAGCTTCTCGGCGCTCGTGGCGCTCGTCCTCTCCATGGCCCTGAGTCATGTCACCATCTGGTTCTACATCCCCCTCACGGCCGTGCTCCTTTACCCCTTCATCCGCCTCTTCAGGGCATTCCCGCACATGAAGCTCGCCTTCCTCCACCGGAGACGGATCGAGGAAGCCGTGCGGGAAAGGGCCTTCTACGCCTTTTTTCAGAAAGGCGCCCACAAGACCGACGAGCAGACGGGCATTCTCATCTTCATTTCCATTCTGGAGCGAAAGGTCTGGGTCCTCGCGGACAAGGGCATTCACGGCAAGGTCGCACACGATTTCCTGCGGGACCTCGCCGGGGAGGTAGCCACCGGCATCAAGGAAGACCGCGCAATGGATGCGCTCTGCGGTGTCATCCAAAAGTGCGGGGCCGAGCTTGCGCGCCATTTTCCGGGCAGCCATGGGAAGGGGCAGCTCAGCGACGAGATAATCTGCTAGGCTTTCGGCCGCCCTTTACCGGGTGCGCCCTTGTGATGGCGTGGCAATGAAGCCCGTCCAGGTGTCGCCGGGGTCTTGCGCCCCCAGCAGCTCACCGTTGTTGCTTATGGCGGTGACCTGCGCCGATATGCAGCCGGCCGGCATCAGGGTAGTATACTTGCCTCCGCTGTAGACAAAGCCGGCGTAGTCATTGCCCCTCATGCCCATCCCCGCCACCTCGCCGCGGTTGTTGATGGACGTCGGTTGAGCGGAAATGTATCCAGGCGGCAGCATGGTGGTATATTTGCCCTCGTGGTATATAAAGCCCATGAGTTCCGGCCCCTGGAACCCGAAGCCCACAACGTCCCCGCAGTCGTTGACGGCCACGGCTTGCGCGGATGTCCAGCCAGGCGGAAGCAGGGTCGTGTACGAGCCTTCGTGATAGATGAAGCCCACGTAGCCCGATCCCTCCTTCCAGCCCGAACCCACCACCGTGCCGACGCTATTGATGCCGGATGCCTGGGACCAACTGCAGCCCGGAAGTCCGAGTATCCTGTACGCACCTCCGCTGTAGATATAGCCCACGTATCCGGAGGGCCTCAAGGCCGTGCCGACTACCTCGCCCCGATCGTTCACGGCGGCGGCCTGCGCGGAAGTGCAGCCCGGCGGCATGAGGGGCGTGCAGGTGCCGCCCCTGTAAATAAAGCCGACGGTCGGCCAGACCGCGAGCTGGCTGCCCGGGTGCGTCGAGGCTGTTCCCACTACCTCCCCACTGTTGTTGATGCCCGTGAATTGGGGGGAGTACCAGCCGTCAGCGGGCAAAAGCACGGTCGTATAGGTATACTCCACGGACCGGGCGGCGTTGGCCGCGAGGAGAAGGAGCGTCGTCGCCACCAGAGCGGAACATAGTCTTTTCATAGCTTTTTCTCCCCCGTTCTTCCCGGCATCTTCCCTATCTGCTTTTATCAGCGTCGCCTGAGCGTAAACGCGGCCGTCACGCTCTTGTTGGCGTTCATCGTGAGGCGGCACGTGGTACCGGTCCCCGAGCATGCTCCCGACCATCCCGTGAAGGTCGAGTTCGCGTTCGGGGCAGCCGTAAGCGTCACGAGTGTGCCCGAGCTGAACTGGCTCCCCGAAGGGCTGGTCGAGACCGTGCCCGATCCCGTCCCCGATGTCCGGATCGTCAGCGTGTAGACGACGGGCGCGAAACTTGCCGTTATCGTATGGTTCGCGGTCACGTTGCTGAACGTGTATGTGGTGACCGCCCCCACCGCGGAGCCGTCCACCGTGACGCCGCTGATCGAGTAGCCCGTGTTCGCGGTAATACGGAACGTCTGCGACCCGCCTTGCTTGACCGCCACGGCGCCGGAAGGGGATATCGACCCGCCGGTGCCGGCCGAGGCCGTGATTGTGTAAGTGGCAGCCTGGGCCAACGTCTGAAACGTCGCGTCCGCCGAAGTTGCGAGGGTCCCCGCGGCGTTTCTTGACATCACCGAGAAATGGTAGGTAGTACCTGCCGTCAGGCCGGAAATGGCCTGGGAATGGGCCGTGGTCAGGGTGGTGTTCAGAGCTGTGGTGCCCCCGTAGCTTGCAGTCGTGCCATATGCCACCTGCGAATCCGATGCCTGGTTCGTGGTCCAGCTTATCGTCGCGCCGCTCTGTGTGATGGATGAGACGGACACGCCCGATATTGCAGGCGGCACGCCGGCATAGACCCTTACGTAGTCCACCTGAAGATAAGCGGGAAAAACGGTCGTCGCGTTAGGGGCGCCTGGCCAGGAACCGCCGACGGCAAGGTCGAGGACAGGGTACACGCCCGTAAAGCCATAGCCGGCAATGGGCACGTGGCTCGTTACCTGGTACCTCTGGATGCCGTCTATGTACCAGGTAACCGACGTCGGCGTCCATGAGACCCCGAAGGTGTGGAAGGCCGCGGAAAAGTCCACGCCCGTATAGGGCGACGTGACGGAGCCGCCCTCCACGCCGCTCGTGTTTGTCCCAGGATAATTCTGCGTCCAGTGGTTCGACATGTAGACCGTTGACGTATTGTTCCCGAGGTTCTCCATGATATCGATCTCGGGGGGCCACGTGTCGGGATACGGCAGGAGCCAGAAGGCGGGCCACAGGCCCTGCCCCTTGGGGATCCTCATGCTCGCCTCGAAATAGCCGTACATCTGGGAAAACTGGTTGTCGCTCTCGATCATGGCCGACGTGTAAGGGCAAACAGTCCCGTTGCAGGACGAGCCGGGAGTGGTGGTCTTGGTCGCCATCAGACTCAATATGCCGTTTGAGACGGCATGATAGGCGGGGTCGTCGACGTACCATTCGAGCTCGTCGTTATTGGTCCGCGAGCCGTCGTAATAGCTGGTCCGCCATTTTGTGAGGTCGAGGGACGCGCCGTTGAACTCGTCGCTCCACACCAGCGTCCAGCTCGATGCGTCTCCTGGTGGGGCCGCACGAAGTGAGCACGGGAGCAGCAAAAGCACGATCATGCACAGAACGGGCAGTTTCTTCATGATGACGGGTCGCCTCCGCAGCAACAACGTAGCAATCTCCGTGCCTCTCGTAAGGTGCCGAAGTTATTGCCTCTTGTTAAAATGATGGGGTCAAAACTGTAAAGTAAATCTCTACGGATGTATTTTACACCCGTAGAGATTTACTTGACGTGAGGAGTATGGGATGTCCCCCTCGTGTGATCTACGTGTCTATGCCGTTAAGCCCAAGAAAAAACAAGGGCGCTGGCGTGCGTTTAAGGGTCGGCCGCTCCCTTTCACGTCACGGGGCCTCCGTGTGGCCGTCCCCGGCATCCGTCGATGCCGCACGATGCTCGAGAATAAAGGTCCGCGTCTCCACCCGGTAGCTCAGAGACGAGTTCCTGAGCCATTGGTCATTGTCTTCATGGGGATAATCGCTGCGGCTGAAGCAGCCGCGGCTCTCGGTCCGCGCCAGGCTCGCCGTCAATACCGCCCTGAGCACGAAGGAGGCGCTCATGAGGTCTTCCCACGTCAATGCCTCTTTGATGCCGGTGGGGCGTGTCTGACGGATGAGCTCGTCGAGATGCGCCGCCTCGTCCAGGGCCTGGACCAAAGAGGCGCCGTCCCTCGTTATGCCCGCCTTCTCCCAGGCGAGCTTCTTCAAGGAGGCACGCAGTCCCCGGAGCCGACCCGCGCAGGAGGGTCCGGAAGAGAAGGTCACGATGCGGCGCTCCTCGCCCGTCGGACCGTCTTCACAGGCAGCGGCGCGACCCGCCGCCTGTCCGAAGACCACGCACTCCGTGAGCGCGTTTCCCCCGCGCCTGTTGGCGCCGTGGAGACCCCATACGACCTCCCCGCACGCGAACAGGCCGGGCAGCTCCGTCCGGCCGGATGCGACGCGGATGCCGCCGTTGAAGAAGTGCGCCGCCGGCAGGATGCGGGCGGGACTCTTCTTGAAATCGAACTTGACGCCCGAGAGCAGCACCAGGGGATGGACGGACCAGGCGGAAGGAGCCACCTCCCTGTAGTCGATGTACACGGGAGCGGTCCTGCTCTCTTTGAAGAGGCACAGAGAGAGGTCGTCTCTCCTCTTCCTCACGGCCTCATTCAGGGGGGCCATGCCGTATTTATCGACCAGGTCCTCCCCTGCCTCGTTGATGAGTCTCGTGCCGGGGGGGAAGGGAGAGAAGAGGAGCATCCGGGGCGTGTGGGGCTCGGCCAGGACCACAGGGATGAACTGCACGAATTCCATATCCAGGAGAGGGAGTCCCGCCTCGGCTGCCAGACGGTACCCCTGTCCCGTGATGTTGCCCTGGTTGTCGTGCATCTCGTAGATGGCGCCGGCCCCGCCTGCGGCCAGTATGACCGCGGAGGCATATATCGATACTTCTTCCCCGTTGGCGGCAAGACCCCTCACCCCGCGCACCGCGTCGTCGCGTATCAGCTCCGTCACGTAGAACCCCCTCATGAAGCGGACGTGCGGCCTCACCGCATCGGCCACCTTCCTCACGAGGGCGAGGCCGGGGATCATGTCGGGCCGGGGAGGCCTGACACTGTGATAAGAGGCACCCGTCTCCTCCAGGGCGACCCCCAGGGACCGAAGCAGGTCGAAGGCGGCCGGGGCCCCGTCAGCCGTCATGCGCACCATCTGCCCGTCGTTGAGCATGCGGCCGCTCTCGAAGGTGTCCCGCACATACTCTTCCGGGCCGTAGCCCGAAGAGGGGCCCGCGAAGACGCCGTTGGCGAGGGCGGAATTGGTGCCCGTGCCCATGGAGCCCCTGTCGAGGAGGATCACCTCCGCCCCTTGCTCATGGGCGGCAATCGCGGCCGTCATGCCCGCGAGGCCGCCCCCTATGACGATTACCGAGTGTTTCATGGATACACCTCCATGTGCGGGAGACGAACAAGGCCTCACGCGGATGGTTTTGGGTGGGGGGCTCGCGGCGCGCCAAACCGGAAGGTTGCCGGGCGGCGGCAAGCCCGCCGGGAGGCCCTTTCCACGCATTCCACGGAAAAGACCTCCCGCTTCGGCCCTGACTCTTCCCTACGGGGATGTTTTCTACGCTATTTGCGCGCGATCAGGCGCAGGAGGTTCCCGCTCGCAATCAGCTCCTTTTCGGCCGCCGGCAGGTCGACTTCCTGCAACTGGCGCAGGGCGCCCTCCATCCACTCCACGCCCTGCCTCGGGCCAAAGGCGTAGTCGGTGGCGAAGACGATGTGCTCCGGGCCGAAGAACTTGTAGCCGCACTCGAAAGCGTGCACGGCGCCATTCAGCACCGTGTCGCCGTAGAACCTCCGGAAGTAGACGAGGGGGTCCTTCGGGGTGAAGTTGAAGTTGGCGCGGGGGAACATCGACCGGGCGTCATAGAACCCCTTGATGCGCTCGGAGAAATGGGGCACCATTGCGCCCATGTGGTGCGTGATGATCCGCAGGTCCGGGTAGGCGTCCATTACGCCGGAGAAGACGAGCCTCGAAAGGGCGACGCTCGTCTCGTACAGCCAGCCGAACGTCTTGTCTATGACGAATTCGTTCGACCAGCCGCCCTGCAACTGGGGATGCAACCAGATGGCCGTCTTCGTCTCGTTCGCCTTCGCCCAGAAGGCCCTGAACTCGGGCGCGTCGAGCGGTTTTCCGTCGATATTCGTGACTATGTGGATCCCGCCCATACCGAGTGAGTTTATGCAGCGGTCGAACTCCGGAAGGAACTCCTCCGTCGGGACGGCGATGTGGCCGACGGGGATGAACCGGCCGGGGTATTCCGCCGCGACCTCGGCGATGGTGTCATTCGCTATGGGCGTCAGCCGCGCAAGGTCCGCGGGCGGCATATTCAGCCAGATGCTCGGCCGCGCCAGGGTCAGCACCTGTTTGTCGATCTTGTGCTCGTCGAGGTCTTTCACCCTCTTCTTCATGTCGCCGAAGTAGGTCAGGGCCGAAAGCTCCTTCAACTCTACGGTCGGGTAAGTCTTGCTCAACACGTCGAGGAAACGGTTCGGCATGACGTGTCCAAAGCCATCGATGATCATTCCCATGTTGCCCTCCTGTGGTTTAGTTGGTCGGCAGCCCCGGTCGCGTGCCCCGATGCATCGACCGATGAGGCCTGTCAGGCCGGAAACGGTTATCAATGCTACCCGCGGCAAAAAGGATTGTCAAGCAAAACGTCGGCCTCTCCCTGCCGCCACAGCCGTTCCCGACAGGGAGCGAGGTGCTGTGTGCGCCCGGCCTTGTCATCGTGTGCCGCAGAGATACCTGTAATCACAGAAGAGACAGGAGTCTTTTGCCCTGTACCGGGGGTCGAAGGGTTCAGGGCCGGTGATCTCTCTGACGAGACCGAAAATCACCTTTTTTGCCGTCCCGTAGTCGTCCGTGGCGCGCTCCCTGTTGCGGAAAAGCGGCACTTCCGTCCGTTCGTCCAGGTGTGTACGCCCAAGGAGCAGGAAAAAGGCGTCGAGGGCGTCGATGGGCACGGGCTTGCCGGCCCGATAAAGCAGGAGATAGAAAGGTAACTGGATGCTGCCTATCGCCCCGCTCCAGGTTGCCCGGTCGTCCGGGTCGAGGTTGTCGAAGTCTATCGCCAGGCGCCTTGCATTGGCCGATATCTTGTAATCGATGATGCAGGTCATGTCGCCGCGCGTCTCTATCCTGTCGATCACGCCCTTGAGCCGGTACCCCTCCGTCGTGGCACTGATGCGCTCCTCCAGGCCCAGGATCGTTACCGGTTCAGCCTTCAGTACGGCGGCCTGGTAGGAGTGGAGAAATGCCTCCATCCGGCGCGTGA
>PLSJ01000455.1 GCA_003165115.1 Syntrophaceae bacterium
AGGGCGCTCCGCAGCATTTCCGCCCTGTTGTACGTGCAGATAACGACGCTGATCAGTGTTTGCATGCCTTATCCCTTCCTCTTCCGTGCCCTGTGAGGTTTTCGGGAACGACAAAACCCACGTATGCCAGGAGAACCATCACGACGAACGACAACATGGTCGCCGAGACGACCGCCGACTCCACCACCCCGTCCCACAGGCAGAAGACCAATATTGCGGCAAAGCATGCGTAGCGGGGGTCCAGGGAGGCTTTATAAAGACCGGCGGCCCGCCTGGCGCCGAGGACCAGGATGAGCACAAAGCACGTCATTCCGATCAAGCCGGTGCCGAGGAGGACTTCAAAATAGCTGGAGTGAACCGATCCGACGCCAAATCCCTGGGCTGCCGAGATCCTGTTTATGCGGAAGGGGGTGAAGAAGCTGTCATATCCGTACCCTTGAAGCGGCTGCCTCGCCGCATAATCGAGGCAGTCTATCCATAAAGGGATACGGCCGCTGAAACTGGAAGGGTCGGAGTCGGCACCCGTCCTTCCAAGGAGGACGGCTTGCCTGACGGACGGAAAGAGCGCCTCCCCGGCAAGCAGCACGAGGAGGCATGCCGCCACACCTATACCGAGAAGCCAGGCCATTTTGCCGGACCGCGACGATACCAGGGCCCAGTACACGAGAGAGGCGGCAATGCTCCCTTCGAAGGCAGTCCTCGATCCGGTGAGAGCAAGGAAAACGAAGCCCACCGCCGCGCAACCAAAAAAAACGCTGCGAGCGCACTTTTCCGCGCCGCCGGCGGCGATACCCGTAAGCAGAAGCAGGGCGCAGTTTATCCCCTGTGCATTTGGATGGAGCGTCCCAGCAAATCTGTAGCCGGGCGCCGAGGGGTGGAACGCGCCGAAAGCGACCTCGACGGAGATGCCCACGAGCAGATAGGCGGCGGTTGCGAAAAATATCCACAGGACAATGGCGCGAAGGGATAAGCTCCTGCTTGCGCCTAGGGCGCCCAGGCAAAACATCCACAGGATCAGCACCCTCTTGAACGCAAGGGCGGGGTCGTCTGCCCAGGCGACGCTAAAAGAGGCCCACGCGAGGTAAAACAGGATAAGCCAGCCCGTGGCCCCGCCGAGCATGAGGCGACGAGGGCCGCGCTCCAGCAGGGCGACGGCGCCCCAGAGGCCGATCACCGAGAACGCTATACGGCGGTAGATGTTTCCCGTAACCGTTGCGTTTACTAAAGATTCTGCCGAATCGCTGAAGCTTTCCCGGAGAGAAAACAACACGTCGTGCTGGACGGCGAAAAAGACCGCCGCAAGGAAAAGGAATGTCATCCACGGCAGGCTCGCGTCGCGTCGAATAGCCCCGGAAGGTATTGTGGAAAAAGCATGACGCATCGGGTTCACTTCCCTTCGCCGGACCGGACGACGAAGACGAAGGCGGCGCATCTCACGCCTGTCGCCGCCGTATTGCTCAACAGAAAGCTACAGGCGGCGCCGATAGGCCCGAAGGTCCGCACAAGCCAGATTCCAAGTGTAAGAAGGATGAAGAGACACACAAAATTTACCTTGAAGTCCATATCCGCCCGCTCCACGACAAACAGGGCGCGGGAAAAGGAAAACGCCGAGCTTCCCGCGACGAGACCGAGCGCCAGAATGCCTACTATCAAGCCATTGCCCACGTACTTGCCGCCATAGAACAAGCCCAGGAGAAAGTCACCGGACGTCAAAAGCGCACCGCACAAAACAGCCATCCCGATGAGTAAGAGAAGACTCGATTTGAAGACGAAGCGGTACAAAGCAGCGGCTCCTCCCTGTGCGTAGATGTTCGCCGTCTTGGGTCCAAGGAAATTTTGCATTCCCATCAAGGGAACGTTCGCCAGGGCAACCACACCCAGGCACGCCGCCCATACGCCCGCGGAAGCCGCCCCATGAAAAGCCGTCAGGAACCAGGGGTAGATGCTCACGCTGATTGTCCAGACGATACCGCTGGCAAAAATCCATTTGCCGAACTTCCAATTGTGCCCGAGGTCCGAAAGCGCCCGGCTCACCCGTGGCATGAAGGCCCTGCGGTTCAAAAAAAGCCAGGCCGCCCCGGCGATGCCGCATGCGAAGCCGATAGCCCAAAAGGCCCTGCTCGCGGAAAGGATGCCGAGTCTATACAGAAGCATCAGCCCGGTGACCTGCATCAGTGCGACGCAGAAATCCAGAAGGAGGGCGGTTTCCATATGCAGGCCGGCAAAACAGACCCGTCGGGCGAACTCTTTGAACATGATGAAGCCGACGGTCGCGGCTAAGGCCCAGACAACGCGGGCAAGGCCGGGAGGGCCGAAACCGAGGAAAAGCGCGAGGCCCCAGGCCGACAACCCAAGCGTGACGACGGCCGAGAGGGCAAACTGGTGAATCAGGCAGCTTCCGGCATAAAGACCCAGCTCGCAACCTCTAAAACGGGGGCTGTACACCATGTAAGGCGTTGAAACGAGGGACATCTGAAGGTCCGTGACGGCCAGGACTAGGCTCAGCCCGAGCATGTAAAGCCCGAATTCTTCCTTGGAGCAGGAACGGCCGATTATCACGCCCGTGAGGAAATTGCTTACGCTGACGACCCCCTGATTGAGCAACGCCGTCCATCCGCTGCGCACCGCAGGCTTGAAAAAAAAGCCGATTGCCTTACTCACCGGCGCGACGTCCGTGGTTTCGGCTTCGCGCTCTTTGGAAAGGGTCGATAGCGGAGTCATCATGCCCTTATCGGGGTCCGCGCCGGGCGCGAGAGCCAGGCCTGTCTCTGGCATAGAGAATCGCGATACGCATCGCGCATCCAGTCAACGGTGAGGCCGATTCCCGTCTTCAGGTCATACGTGCACGTATGATCGAGATCTTGCACCGACTTTGATATATCCACCTTCTTTACCAGGGTGGTGAGGATTTCCGAATCCCGGTATTCGACCAGACCGGGGTCTGCCCCGGTGACGTTCAGGATGATGTTGGACAGCTCTTCGATCGAATGGTATTCGTTGCCTCCGATATTGTATACCTCCCCGGCCTTGAACCTTTCGACGATATTGGCCAGCGTCCTGACCGTGTCCCCCAGGTATGTCGAAGTGCGGTAATGCCCCCGAAAAACGACCCAGGGGTATCCGTGAAGGGCGCAATAGAGGAACCGGCAATTCACGGAACGATAAGGGCTATAGTATTCCCCCGGCCCGTAGGTATTGAACAGCCTGACGATGACGGTCTCCGTCCCGTATTGATAGGCGGAGTTTCGTATCTGCATCTCTCCCACCCACTTCGTCATCGCATAATCGTTAAGTTGTTTTATTTCATTCTCGTCCATAACGCCTTCGACCATCAATTCGGGCCAATCTCCATAGACCTCGGAAGAAGAAAAGAAGATAAGCCGGAATTTCAGCCGCTCCTGCAGACGAATGATATTCTTGGTGCCGACGGCATTGCTGCGCCATAACGCCTCATAGAAGTCTTCGCCGTTCCATCTCCCGAATTCCGCCGCACAATGGTAAACGTACTCAAACGGTCCTAGTTCCTGAACGACCCTCTCTATTTGACGGAAATCACTCACGTCGCAGCGGGCATAAGCGGGATCGGGCAAATCGGACCGTAAGGAGAAGCCGTGCTCGTCAAAGCTGTGGTACAAGTCACAGCCGATGACCTGATGGCCCCGCTTGCGTAATTCATCCGTCAATCCTCTCCCTACCGTTCCTAACGCTCCCGTTATCAGAATCTTTGTCTTCATGTGATCCTCCGGCTTTCCTGGTGCATATATTCCTGCACCCTATGTGACATCATTCCGAAGCCCTGACGCAGGACGATCCCTACGAAGGCACTATTGGTTACCGCATATCTTTTCCAGAGCCGTCCCGGTTCCTGGCACAAACGGAAGAACCATTCGAACCCGCTCTTGCGGACCCATCGCGGCGCCTCTTTCACGTTCCCCGCCCATATGTCGAACAGGCCCCCGACCCCCACGCTCATCGGGACGGAGAGCCTTTCCCAATTTCTTTCGACAAAAAGCTCCTTCAGGGGACTCGGGGTGCCCAACAGAAGCACATCGGCCCCGGATCCGTTTATATGGTCCACGACCTCGGCCTCATCTCCAGGGTGAAAGTACCCGTCCCTGTACCCGGCGACAGTGACGTGTCCATGCATGTCCGCCAGCTTCGCCGCCGCGCGCCTCACCACGTCCGCATGCCCCCCAAGCAGGAAAAGACGGAGATGGTTGTCTTTGGATTCGTCCAGAAAGTCTCTCACGAAGGAAGATGTGTCGGTGTGAGGGAAGGGCGTGCCGTACAGGACGGAAGCTGCCGCGGCCGGCCACGCCCCGTCGGCGAGCGCCAGATCGAACCCGTCGAGGACCGCCTGCAATTCCCGGCTCCGGGACCCCATCACGACTTTTTCCGCATTGACCGGGAAGACCTTCGTCCGTAATCCACCGTTGATGCGCGCGAGCGCCCATGATGCGGCGTCCCTCGAACTTATCCGGTCGATCGGGGTCTTTCCGAGATATACCCTCATTTTGTCATGCGCCTGCATGTCTCACCTCCGGTTATGGGTGCCGCGTACGCGGGGATGTCGGTCGCGCCGGGACTCGTCATGCCGCGCCGGAGCCGCTGACGACCGCGGGGATTGTCTGCGCCAGTATCTTGAGATCGAGCCATAGAGACCAATGGTCGATGTACTCCCGGTCCAGCTCCATCCATTTGTCGAAAGCCACCGTGCTCCTGCCCCTGACTTGCCACAGGCACGTGATGCCCGGTTTCATGCTTAAGCGGCGCAGGTGCGGCAGCTCGTACTGCTTTACCTCGCTCGGTAGAGGCGGCCTGGGACCGACCAGACTCATATCGCCTTTCAGGACGTTGATTAATTGCGGGAGCTCGTCCATGCTCGTTTTGCGCAGTATTCGCCCGACCTTCGTAACCCTGGGATCGTTTTTTATCTTAAACACGGGGCCGCTCACTTCGTTCAGGTGAGAAAGGGTTTTCTTCAGTTCTTCGGCGTTCTCGACCATTGTCCTGAACTTCAGACAGTCGAACAGGCGGCCGTTGTAACCGAGGCGCTGCTGCCTGAAAAACACGGGCCCGGAGGAGGTGAGCTTGATGAAAACGGATGCCAGCGCAAAGAACGGCGAGAACAGTACAAGCAGTATCGTTGAGGCGGTGAGGTCGATGAACCGCTTGAGAACGAATTGCAAGCTCATCTTCGGGCTCGTGTAGAGATCGATGACGGATACGTCGCCATACATCGAGATGGCCGACTTGGCCAGTTTGTGGCTGAAGACGTCCGTGGGGAGCTTCACTTCGACGCCCACGCTCTCGCAGAGGCGGAGAATCGCTTCCATAGCTTCGTAGAAGGACTTGATGGGGAGGAACACGAAGACCTCGTCCACCACGCGTGTTCTCAGGACCTTTTCCAGCTCGCCGATCTCTCCGAGGAAGGGATACGCCGAAAAAAGCGGGTCGACGGGTTTCTTTGCCGGTGCGTCAAGGATCCCCACGGTCTGAAGGCCCAATTCCGGGGACTCCGTCAACCCGTTCAGAAAGCCCGCCGCACGGCCGTTTCTTCCGACTATCACGATTTGCCTGGAATTGTAGCCCCTTCTCCGAATGTATCTGAGGAAGCTCCTCAGCAGGAACCGGAAGAAAATCAGGCCGCCCGTCTGCAGGCACCAGACATACAAGAGGAACAGGCGGCTTAGCGGCGTTTCCCTGAAAAAGAACGCAGGGACCGTGGCAAAGACCGCGCACAGAAACGTCGCCCTGCTCACCTCCAGTGCTTCGTGCCCGAAAGACGTCAGTCTTTTCGAGGCATATAAGCGAAAGCGGCTGTCGAGGAAAATCCAGGCAGCGAGGTAGGTCGCAAGAAAGACTTTGAACTGAAGCGGGAATGACAGAAGGTGCCGGCCTTCCGCACCGAACCGGATGCAGGCCGCCACGAGGAATCCACAAAGGACGATCAGCAGATCGAGCATAAAGAAGGCTCTCATTAATGACTTGTTATGGCGCTTCAACATGGGTCCCTCCTTCCTTCGCTACGCCCATTACAGGCGGCGATAGATCCACCCCGGTATGTGGAACTTGCGGTTATTGAGGACGACGCCGAGGATGTTGGCCCCGGCATCTTCGAGCCGTTCTTTGGCGCTCCTGGCCACTTCCCATCGCGTGCGCTCGGCCTCCACGACGAGCACCACGGCGTCGACTTTCGTCGCGAGGGCGACGGCGTCGTTATAGGCATTGACCGGCGGCGCGGTGAGGAGCACCCAGTCCGCCTGTTTCCTCATCGACTCCATAAGCGCGTCGATGTGCGCGGATTCGAAAAGGGAAAATGGATTGGCAACGGGCCTCCCCGCCGTCACCATGAAGAGCCCTTCGGCCTCCGTCCTCTTCGTGGCGGCAACGAGGTCGTCCTTACCGGAGAACAACTGAGCCACGCCGGGGCCCCCGTCCATGCCGAATAGCTGCTGGAGCATGGGACTCCTCAGGTCCGTATCGACGAGCAGGACCCGCTCCCCGGAGCGCGCGAGGACCCTGCCGAACGCGGCGAGGACGGTCGCGGCTTCTTCGCCGTCGGTAGAGCTGGTAAACAGGAGCGCCCTTGCTTCCAGCCACGGCAGCGCAGCCACGACGCACTGTTTCAGGCGGGCATATTCTTCCGTCATGCGGGCCGACGCGCGGCCGGACGGCGCTTTCGGCTTGATGACGGGCGGCGGGTCAAACATGTGCGCCGCCTCAAGGTCCGCCATTGTTGTCTTTTCCGCTTTCGCTAAGGCGTCGAAGGTCCGAGCCATTCTTACCCCCTTTTCGATCCGTTTGCCGTCACCTTCTCGCGACCACGGACGTGAGCAGGCGTTTGAGCGCGTTAACCTTGCGGACGGCCAGGAGCGCCGCCGGCTCGGGTGGAGAAAGCGACGGGGCAGGGCCGGGCGGGCCGTCGTGAGAGAGGACGCCATCCATGTCCCCGATGACTTCGAGCATTATCGCCTCATCGATCTTCTTGCGTGAGGCGGCGAAACCGATGAGAAGGGCGTTGTCGCACATCACGTTGATGACGCGCGGGATTCCCCGGGAATGGCTGAGGATCAAGGACATGGCACCTGGTGTGAACAGGCCGGCCGCGCTGCCGCCCACCATCTTCAGCCGGTGTTCCAGGTAATCCCGGCACTCGGCCCCACTGAGAGGTCCGATGCGCCGCAGCAGCGCTATCCTCTGCCTGAGCTGTCTCAGGCCCGTGGCGTTGAGCTTTGCCTCGAGCTCCTGCTGGCCGCA
>PLSJ01000100.1 GCA_003165115.1 Syntrophaceae bacterium
AGCCGGGCTTCCTCGGTTTTTGGAAAAAGCTCTATGACCCTCTTCAGAGCGGTCATAGAGCTTTTTTTATCGCCTATGGCGGCGAATGCTTCCGCCTGCCGGAGCATGGCCCTCGGCGCCTTGTCGCTCTTCGGGAACTTGTCGATGACCTCCTGAAACTGGACTATCGCCTTCTCATAGGCCTTCAGGTTCATATAGCTCTCGCCCATCCAATAATAGGCGTTGGGGGCGAGCGGCGCGGTGGGGTTTTGCTGCACGAACTGCGTAAACAGGGGCACCGCGTCCCTGTATGCCCCCTTCTGGAAGGCGTCGAAGCCCTGCTTGTAGAGGTCTTCGGGCGTGCCTCTTACTGCGGCGGTCGGGTTGGCGGCCTCCGTCTTCTTCAGGTCTCTGAGCTGGGCCTTCGTGTCTTCCCAATAGGCGCGGAGCTGCGAATCGAGCTCATCGAGCCTGCCGAGGATCGTCTTGATCTTTTCATCCCTGTTCTCGCTCGCAAGCGACAGGTCGGCTGTCTGTTTCCTCAGACCTCCCAGGTCTTTCATATCCTTTTCCAGACGGGCGAGCCTGGCGTCGGTCTTTTGCATGTAGCTCGTCTGCTCCGTATAGACGGAGGTCACGTCCTGTTTGACCTGGCTCACTTCCCCGCTGGAAGCGCAGCCGAACAAAAAAAGGGCGATCAAAAGAAGTGGAAAAAATCTCATGTTTTTCCTCCTCGCGTCAGCTATTATTGGGGCTTAAGCGCCCCCTCCACCGGCAAAGCGACGGCCCGCTTCCAAGGGAGACCGGCCTTCCCCCTCACAAAACCACGCGGCACGCCGGCGTCCCGAGAATGCCTATTGGCCTGTAAAATGGTCCCGCCTGTTCTTCATCCACGCGTCCTCCGTATGGGCCGTGTCGAGAGGCGCCTCCTTGCCATAGGAGACCGTCTTTATCCTGCCCGCGCTCACTCCGGACTTGACGAAATAGTCCTTGGCCGCTTCTGCCCTTTTCTGCCCCAGGGCGAGGTTGTATTCCGTCGTTCCCCTCTCGTCGCAGTAGCCCTCCACGGTCAGCTTTATCGCCTGGTTGGCCAGCAGCCAGTCCGCCATATTTTTCAGAATGGGTATATCCTGCGACCTGACGGCGTAACTGTCGAAATCGAAGTAGATGTCCTGGAGGTGCGCCGCCACCGCTGCCTCTGCGGCAGCCTTCCTTCTTCTCTCCTTCTCCTCTTTCGACAATGCCTCCTCGGTGATCATACCCTCCTGAGCTTTTTGGCCGGCAAGTCCTTCCGGCGATGAAGGCTGGCCGCCCACACCCGGTTGGATTCGCTCGGTAATGGGCACCTGCGTCTGTTTCGACGCACATCCGCTAAAAAACAGGACCACGACCGCCAGAAATAAGGGAAATAAGTACTTCTTCATTCCTCCTCCAATCTTAAGGCATGAATTTCGGCTGGGTCTCCTCGACCCCGGTGAACTTGAGCTCCCTCTTATTCTCTCCGTTGAGCAGCATCAGGTTGACCGAGATCTTCCTTCCCTTTTGCGAGGAGTAAAGGATATACCTGCCGCACGGCGAAAAATGGGGCGAATCGTTTACCCCCCCGTTGCTGAGCACCCGCGCGTTGGACCCGTCGGTCCTCATCACGCATATTTCCAGGGCGCCCTCGGTCTTCGAGACGAAGGCGATGAGATCGCCCTTGGGCGAAAAAGCAGGAGACGTATTGTAGTTGCCAAAATAGGAGAGACGCTTTATGTCTCCGGACCCCACATCCTTTATAAAGATATTCGGCCCTCCGAACATGTCGGAGACAAAGACCATTTTGCCGCCGTCCGGACTGAACGTCGGTGAGCTGAGGATCCCTTCCTTCCTGAGCAGGGAGGTCCGTTCCTTCGTCTCCACGTTGACGGCGTAAATGGTAGAGAACTTTCCGAGGGTATGGGCATAGGCGAGAGTCTTCCTGTCCATCCAGTTTGACCCCGCCTTCATGCCTTCCTGCCTGTCCACATATACTTCTCTGTTCGTCGCGACTTCTACCACGTAGAGATTCGGCCTGCCCTCCTTGTAGGACGTAAAGGCCAGATATTTTCCGTCGGGCGATATCGAAGGCGAGACGATAATCTGTTTCTGATCCGTGAGCTTCCTGGCCCCATTGCCGTCGAGGTCGGCCACGAAGATGTCTCTGTGGCGCCTGTCCCCCGCCACGAAGAGGACCCTGGAGCTCATGATGCCCTTCTCCCCCGTCACCGTCAAAATGATCTCATCGGCAAGCCGGTGAACGATCCTCCTCCATTCCGGCGGTGTGGCCCGGTATCTCTTCGCAAACAGGAGGGTGCCGTCGCTCGCGTCATACAGGTACGCCTCCAGGGAAAAGTCATTCCCCTGCTCCTGCACGACGGCCTTGCATAATAGCTCCACGCCCAGGGAATGCCACTGGTCGAACCGGATGCTCTTCCTGTCCACGCCTTCACTTAAGAGGGCGCTATCCATGAGGGACCGCGGCGCCACAACGAAGAAACCCGACAGGTCGAGGTCCTGACCGAGAAGGTCGCTTATCTCCGGCCTCGGCTTTTCGGCGCTCGCAAACGGCGGCGCCGCGATACTGATCTTCTTGTACGACTGTCCGTATACGTCGAGATAGACTTTCGCCTCGGCGGCCCCCGCGATAAAGATCAGGGCGACCGCCAATATACTCCATTTGAACCTGCTCATGCTGTCTCCATTTTTTTATGATTTCGAGCAACCCCGCTCCTTCAGGCGAGATGCTCCCGGCTCATCTCCGTCATGGCGGAATAAGGCCCCTTTATCGGGGAAAGCCCCTTCACGCCGACTCAAAGCCCGTTTCGTGTGAGATGGAGGGGGATACCCATGCCTGCCCTCAACCGCGGCGCATACGGTCTTAGGACACCCCCAGCTCTCCTACAGTCCGACGGTCCCTTGAACTTTTGTGTGTCCGGCTGATTGGCGACTCAAGACGTCCCTTAACCCCTGACTTTCCGGCCCTCCACGAACAGAGCGTAAGTCTTGAGATCGTTAATGTCAACCGTCGAAAGGACGACCGCCGGGCCATAAAAACGCGGCCCTCTTCGATAAAACTCCCTATACGCACCTTGCTTCACCTCGCAAACCGCAACCAATTCCTTGACATCTTACCCTGAAGCGCCCGAAAGGTCAAGGGACCGAAATGACAAGGCGGACGCGGGTAAAAACGCCTATCCGCCTTCGTCTGCCCCTTATCTCCCGGCCGGGGCGGACCCGGTCCCACCGGCGTCCTATCGTCCATTAAAACCGGCGGCGGGAAACAAAAAATAGTATAATTGAGAGAATCGACCGGAACAAGACCGGGGGGCGTATGAAAGAACGAGAAGACACGCAGGGAGAGATTCGGCCGGACCCCGATGCCCTTTTGAAAGAGATCGGCCGTGAGGAGGCGAAGAAGGGGAGGCTGAAGGTATTCCTCGGCTATGCGCCGGGCGTGGGCAAGACCTTCAGCATGTTGAGCGAGGCGATCCGGCGCAAGAGCCGCGGCGAAGACGTGGTGATCGGCATTGTGGAGACGCATGGGCGGTCTCGCACAGCCGAGCTGGCGGCGCAGATCGAGCAGGTGCCGCGCAGGCAGATGG
>PLSJ01000185.1 GCA_003165115.1 Syntrophaceae bacterium
GAACCGCATCGCCCTGCAGTCGGATGTCCTCGGCGCCTCCGCCCTGGGCATCAGAAACATCCTCTGCCTGAGCGGCGACCACCAGAGCCTGGGCAACCAGCCTGAGGCAAAAGGCGTCTTCGATCTCGATTCCATGCAGCTCCTCCAGGTCGTGCGCCGGATGCGCGATCACGGCGTGATCCTTGGCGGCGACCAGTTGAGCAGCATGCCCGATCTCTTCATCGGCGCCGTGGAGAACCCCTTCGGCGACCCTCAAAAATACCGGGTCACACGTCTTGCGAAAAAGGTGCGGGCAGGGGCCGAGTTTATCCAGACCCAGTGCGTCTACAACATTGACCGTTTCAAGGAGTTCATGGGGGAAGTACGCGATAAGGGGCTTGACGACAAGGTTGCGATCCTCGGCGGGGTAACGCCCCTGAAATCGGCCCGCATGGCGGAATATATGGCCAAGAACGTCGCAGGCATGGATATACCGGCACACGTGATCGACCGCATGAAGGCGGCACCCGCCAAAGAGCAGCGCGCCGAAGGGATCGAGATCGCTGTTGAGACCATCCAGGCACTTCGGCAGATAAAAGGCGTGCGGGGCGTCCATATCATGGCGATCGAATGGGAAGAAGCCGTCCCGGAGCTGGTCGAAAAAGCGGGTTTACTTCCAAGACCTTAAAGCGTGTGAGGAATAGCGATGCCGGCAAAATATCATATAAACACCCAACCCGTCCCCAACAGGTTCCGGCCGGTGATCCGCTCGGGCGTCATCGCCTGGGAGGAAGGCTGCCTGCGGTGCGTGCGGTGCGTGAAAAAAGAATGCGTGTACCAGGTCTACGAAAAACGGGCGCTCGACGCGCGGCAGATGCTCGATTCTCTCGACAGCATCTGCAAGGACTGTTTCCGCTGCGTCCAGAATTGCCCGAACCGCCTGATCGAGAAAGGTATTAACCCAACATACAAGGCCCTCGGAGACGAGTACTGGACCCCGGAGATCATCTCAGCCTTGTGGTTCCAGGCAGAGACCGGGCGCATACCGGTGTCCGGCGGCGGGTACGGCGGCCCCTTCTCGGGGCCCGGCTTCGATGCCATGTGGACCGATATGTCGGAGATCGTCCGCCCTACCAGGGACGGCATACACGGCCGCGAATATATCAGCACCACCGTCGATCTCGGGCGGAAGGTAAAGGCCCTGGAGTTCGACGCCGGCACGGGCCGCCTCATTTCTTCCATCCCGCCGCTCGTGGAGCTGCCCCTGCCGGTCATCTTCGATCTCCTTCCCTTTTCGCCACCGGGCCGGCTGATCACCCTGGCCATACTCGGCGCCGCGCGCCGGATGAAGACCCTCGCGGTGGTGCGCGCCTCCGCATGGGATACCGATTACGAGCCTTATCTTGACCATACCCTCCTTTACCTCGACGAGAAGACCGACCGTCTCGACAGGCTCCTCGGGGCTCTGCGCCTCGTCGAGATCGATGACGCGCCCGATGTCCTCTCCCGCCAGGCGGCGCTCAAAGCTCACAACCCCGGCCTCGTCGTCGCTATACGCCTGCCGCTGGACGACAACTCCGCGGGCAGGACGGCCGACCTAGCCCGTGCCGGCGCCGAGGTGATCCATCTCATTGCCGACGCCCACGGCCTCGACTGGCAGAAACCGCCGATGTTCATAAAAGACCGGATGAAGCAGATCCACCTGCACCTCGTGAACGAAGGCACCCGCGACCTCGTCACCCTGATCGGTGGCGGGGGCGTGGCCATGGCCGAGCACATGGCAAAGCTGATCATCTGCGGCGCGGATGCGGTCTCCTGCGACATACCGCTCCTCGTCGCCATGGAATGCCGCGTCTGCAGGCGGTGCAGCCAGGGCATCCCGTGCCCGGTTGAGATCGACGCGGTCAACCCGGGATGGGGTGCGGCGCGCATCGGCAACCTTATCGCGGGCTGGCACAATCAGCTCCTCGAGGTCCTCGGCGCCATGGGGATCAGGGAAGTGCGCCGTTTGAGGGGCGAGATGGGAAGGGCCATGTTCTACGAAGACCTTGAAAAGGAATTCGCCACACTAGGAAAGCGGAGTTAAACTAAATGGCAGATCAGACAACATTCGCGCTCCCGACGGCAAAACGGACACCCAGCCGGTTCCGCAACCCCCACTCGAAATACAGGCTGATCATCGGTGAGGCGTGCGATAACTGCGGCATCTGTGTCTCCCTCTGCGTGCACGGGGTATTTCGGAAAGGCGCGAAGAAACCGAAGGCCATAGGCGATCACCTCTGTTCCGGACCGGGGTGCGAAAAAGAGTCCTATTACTGCATCCGGCAATGTCCCAAAGCGGCAATCAGCATGCGTCCCAACCCCACGTACGAGATGCTCGGGGATAAGCGGTGGACCCCCGACCTCCTTGCCGCCACCTGGTATATGGCCGAAACCGGAGAGCTCCCCTATCAGGAGTTGAACTACAAGACCGGCGCCTCGGCCGGGGGGTTCGACAAGATCCGCTTCGTCTATCCCCGGACAGGCGTCCCGAAGATCAAAGCGGAGGATATCTCCTGCGCCGTCAACCTGAACCACTCGGGCGACGCACGTCCCCTGTTGCGCATCCCCCTGCCCCTCTATCTCGGGGGCATGTCCTTCGGCTCCATCAGCATCGTCTCCATGCTCTCCCGGGTCAGGGCGGCATCGCTGCTCGGCACCTTCTGCTGCACCGGAGAAGGGGGCTATCCCGACGAGCTGAAGCCCTATGACGATCACGTGATCACCCAGGTGGCCACCGGGCTCTTCGGCGTCAGGGAGGAGACGATCAAACGGGTCTCCATCGTGGAATTCAAGTATGCCCAGGGGGCAAAGCCGGGTCTGGGCGGACATCTCCTCGGCGACAAGGTGACGCCCAGGGTGGCGGCCATGAGAGAAGCCATGCCGGGAAGCGCCCTCTTCTCGCCCTTCCCCTTCCACAGCGTCTATTCCGTGGAGGACCACAAGAAGCACCTCGACTGGATCAAGGAGACGAACCCCCGGGCTCTCGTGAGCGTGAAAGTCTCCACGCCCACCGACGTCGATATGGTCGCCGTGGGGAGTTTCTTTGCGGGCGCCCATATCATCCAGCTCGACGGAAGCTATGGCGGCACAGGCGCGGCCCCGGATATCGCGAAGAAGAATATTGCCATGCCCATCGAATACGCCGTCCCCAAGGTGCACAAGTTCCTGAAGGAAGAAGGGCTCAGGGACCAGGTGACCTTCGTCGCCAGCGGCGGCATCAGGACCCCCCATGACATGGCGAAGATCATCGCCCTCGGAGCGGACGCCGTCTGCCTCGGGACTGCCGACCTCATTGCCCTGGAGTGCCTCCGCTGCCATCATTGTGAATCGGGTCGCGGCTGTGCGCGCGGCATCGCCACGACCGACGACGAGCTCACCGGGCTGATGGACCTGGAATGGGCCACGCAGCGCATCGTCAATATGTATCTGGCCTGGCAAAAGGCTCTCGTCGGCATCCTCCAGAGGTTCGGCATGCAGAGCGTCACCGAGCTGACCGGACGCACGGACCTCCTGGTGCATCTGGACTATATGAAGAAGGAAGAGATCGACGGAGAAATTGACTAATATCAAGATCTTCATGAAACGGCACAGGAACATGAAGCGATCACACAATTAGATGCTTCTTCCTTTTTATGAAGGGGAGGCTCNNAGGGGGCGACGCAAGCCCCGGTAATCGATTAAAGAGGACCACAATGAAAGAGGAATCATACGCCGCATTGATCGCCAATTCCCGCACATACCTCAAGGACAAGGCCCCGACCGCTTGGCGGTGCCCGGCCT
>PLSJ01000402.1 GCA_003165115.1 Syntrophaceae bacterium
AAAAAGTTAGCGGGAACTAGTGGCTTCCCGCGATGGCTGAAGCGGACAACGTCAAGGGAGAAGGAGCACTTAATTGCATTTTCAAACCGGCGATAATAGAGTATGTATATCAGCGATGCCTGCCGCCAATTACGGCTGACGCCGGCAATAGCACCGGCAACGACCCATTTAGATGCAACCGGGCCGGGAAAGGCAGCCATTTGAGCGCTCCCGTTTACCGGCCAATGGCGAGGGAAAACAGACCGGGCAGGATAAGCCGAGAACTTTCTTTTGACACGGGAAACCAGAGTTTGTACAATGTGAGCAGCAAGCCGGATGGGCTTAGAGAAGGTAGGAGGAAAAGGAATGCCTTTTGACCTTGATAAGATCGGACAATTGCTGAAAGCAGCACGGGTTGAGAAGGGATTGAGACCGGAAGACGTGTCGGCTGCGCTCTTCATCAGGAAATCGACCATAGCAGCCATCGAATCGGCGGATTGGCAGCGTCTGCCCCACATCATCTACGTGAAGGGTTACGTTACCCAGTACGCCTCTTTTCTGAACATACTCGATGTCGTGAAGCCGGAGTTGACGCCGAAGGAACCCGTAGAGGCACCGCTGGAGGAGCGCCGGGAGTTGCGCGCCCCACGGGAAGGGACGCCCCTGCATCAACGGGACATGAGGAAGAAAATAATCGGCGGGGCAGCCATGGCAGGCATCCTGATCGGGTTTCTCGTTTTTCTGAACGTGCAGAAGCCGGGGCGCACGGCCAGCTCTTCATATCATGCGCCGCGGCACACTCAGCAGGCGGCCGCAACGGACCGGGAAACACGCGCCCAGGACCGGCGGGAAGAGAAGCCGGCATATGCGACGGTCGAGAACAATTATCAGACGGTGGCGGGGGCGGACCAGTCGGGGAATGCATACGACCGGCGGGAAGAGAAGATGGTCCTTGACCCCAAGAAGCTGATGATCGCCTGTCAGGAAAGGACATGGGTGAGGGTCGTGATCGACGGGTCGGAAAAGAAGGAGTTCATGCTGAACCGCGAGGAAGTCGTGGTGTTGAACGCCAAGGAAGGCTTCGACCTGCTTATCGGCAATGCAGCGGGCGTCAAACTGTTCTACAACGGGAAAGACATCGATTTCACCGGAGAGAGCGGGGAGGTCAAGCGCGTCAACCTCTCCTGAAGCCCGCATGTATGCCTCGCACCGCAGGTTTATTCGGGACAATAGCCCTGTGGGGGAAATGTTGATCCACCTCACCGGGCGGTCAGGGGAAGACGAAAAGGGTGTACCGGGCCAATGGTCATCCTCGGCATAGACCCCGGACTGGCCAGCATGGGGTTCGGCGCCATCACCTGCGGGCCCTCATCGTCGGTATCCCTGAACAAGTGCGGCTCGATAAGGACATCCCCCGAGCAGCATGTCTCTCAGCGGTTATTTCAAATCCATAGCGACCTGGGCCGGCTGATAGAGACGTTGAAGCCGGGAGTCGTCGCGGTCGAGGATATATTCTCTCTGGTGCGGTATCCAAAGGCCGGCATGATGCTGGGCGGAGTGATGGCCGTCATCTATCTGGCCGTTGTCCAGAACGGTATTGACGTTGTCGAGGTAACGCCGCGAGAGGTGAAGAATGCGCTGGCGGCGTACGGCGCCGCAACGAAGGTGCAGGTCAGGGAGGCGACAAGGAGGGCGCTCGGGATCGGGGAGGTGAAATCTCTCCACGCCGCCGACGCCCTTGCGGTTGCCCTCACGGTGTTTTACAGGAGCTACCGGGGAAAAGATGATATCGTACTTGGAAGGAGTGCTGAAAAAGGTATACGCCGATAAGATCGCCCTGGGTGTTGGCGGCATCGGGTATGAAGTGCTCATCCCCGGATACGTGATGAGCGAGATCCGCCGCACCACCAAGACGGAGGACCCGCTAAAACTCTATATATCCTTCAACCAGTCGGAAAGGCAGCCGAAACCCGTGCTCGTGGGCTTCAGGACGGAGCTGGACAAGGAGTTTTTCGAGCTCTTCATATCCGTGGAGGACATAGGACCTTCCCTTGCCATCAGGGCGCTGACGAAACCGGTCCGGGAGATAGCGCGCTCCATAGAAGAGAAGTCGGTAAAGGACTTGAGGCAGTTGAAGGGGATAGGGGAAAGGAAGGCGGAAAAGATCATCGCCGCTCTTAAAGGAAAAGCCGCGAAGTACGCGCTCATACCCGACGAGGAGCTGCCCGCCGAGACGCCTGAAGACTTCAAGATAGAGGTGTTGAACGTGCTGGTGAGCCAGCTCGGCCACAAGCCCGGCGAGGCGCGGAAAATGATAGAGGAGGCCATGAAGAGAAGTCCCTCCATAGGCTCTTCGGAAGACCTGTTTACGGAAGTGTACAGGGGCCAGAAGAAATGATATATGACGAATCGGACAAGCTCCTGGAGAAGGAAAGCGAGGAAAAAGCGGCGGACGTCGAGGACCTGCTCAACCTGCGGCCAAGGGCGCTCTCCGAATACGTAGGGCAGGAAAAACCCGTTGAAACCTTGAGGATAGCGATCGAAGCGGCCCTCAAGAGAGAGGAGTCCCTGGAGCATATCCTGCTCAATGGGCCTCCCGGTCTCGGAAAGACGACGCTAGCCCATATCATCGCAAACGAGATGCATACAAAGATCGTGACGTCGTCGGGGCCTGCCCTCGAAAAAGGGGGAGATCTCATGGGACTCCTGACGAACCTCGAAAAGGGCGACATTTTTTTTATCGACGAGATACACCGGATACCGAAGATCGTGGAAGAATTTCTCTACCCGGCAATGGAGGATTTCGCCGTCGACTTCATATTCGACAGGGGCGTCCATGCGCGTACGCACCGGTACCGGCTCGAGCGCTTCACCCTGATAGGCGCCACGACCAGGGCGGGTCTTCTCTCGTCACCCCTCAGGGAGCGGTTCGGCATCGTCAGGGACCTCGATTTTTACCAGGAGCAGGACCTTGTCCGCATCGTCAAGCGGTCGGCCCTCATACTGAAAGTCCCCATGCACGAGGAGGGGGCCTACGAGATAGCGAGAAGGTCGAGGGGCACGCCGAGGGTAGCCAACAGGCTCTTAAAGCGCGTGCGCGACTACGCGGAGGTGAGGGCGAAAGGGGTCATCACGGCGCCTGTCGCCATCGAGGCCCTGGCGCTCGAAGGCATCGACGAGTGCGGGTTGAGCGAGCTCGACAGGAAGCTGCTCAAGACAATCATCTTCAATTACAAGGGGGGACCGGCGGGCATAGAGGCGCTGGCCGCGACGCTCCAGTTGGAGACGGACGTGCTCCTGGAGGTCGTCGAGCCTTACCTGCTGAAAATGGGCTTCCTCATACGCACGTCCCAGGGCAGAAAGACCTCGGAGAAGGCCCATGACCACCTTCGCGTGCCCTATAGGGCCGCCCGCCACGAACGTACGGGGCTTTTCGGCGATAAAAAATAAACGGCCGGATCGATGAAGCGCGCTGGCCTTTGTGGGCGGGGAGGCTCCATGAGCGTGCTCATGGAGGGGGCGCTGAACCCCGATAAACGAGCGAAGCAAGCTTGAGCGGGGACGACCCGCAAGCGGGTACCCCGATCCGGCTTCGCCGGTGGAGGGGGTGCTGAACCCCACTTATTGGCTGAGTCTCTCCATCTCTTTTAAAGAAATGTCGAAATTTGCGTGCACGTTCTGTACGTCGTCGGAATCTTCGAGGGTCTCCATCAGCTTGAGCATGGTCTCCGCGCTTCTGCCCTCAAGCTTGACGGAAGTCTGCGGGATCATCTCGATCTGCGCTTCCTGATATTTCATGTTGTGCTCGTCGAAAACCTTCTTTACGGCCTCGAATTGTGAGACGTCGGTAAGGACCTCGATCGTGCCCTCATCTTCCGTCACATCCTCGGCCCCGGCTTCGAGTGCGATCTCCATTATCTTGTCCTCATCCACGGTCTGTTTGTCGAAAGAGATATAGCCCTTCTTGTTGAAAATCCAGCCCACGCTCCCCGCCTCTCCGAGGTTCCCGCTGAACCGCGAAAAGATGTGGCGTACCTCGGCGGTTGTCCGGTTCTTGTTGTCCGTCAGCGTTTCCACCAGTATCGCGACACCCGAGGGGCCATACCCTTCATAGGTATATTCCTCATACATCTCGCCGCCTTCGGCCGCGCTCGCGCCGCGCTTGATGGCCCGCTCGATGTTTTCCTTCGTCATATTCTCCGCTCGTGCCTTGAGGACGGCAACGCGGAGGCGCGGGTTGGCTTCGGTGTCCCCACCGCCTATCCGTGCGGCCGTGGTGATCTCCTTGATGAGCTTGGTGAAAATCGCTCCCCGTTTAGCGTCAGCGGCACCTTTTTTATGCTTGATGGTACTCCACTTACTGTGTCCGGACATAGTCTCCTCAAGATTAGGGAAGTGGTGGGCAGTACAGGATTCGAACCTGCGACCTCTGGTATGTGAGACCAGCGCTCTAACCAACTGAGCTAACCGCCCGTTAGGGTAATATTATAATAAGTGCTGAATCAAAGTCAATACAAAGACCTTAACCCCAGCAATTCTCGGTGAGCCGTATGCAAGAGTCCGGATGAGGCTCCTTTTGGCACATATCGCGACTGTGGTGGATGTGTGAGGGTGGTAAAGCACGCTCGCAAGCTGCGTGTGGGAACGGATAGGCGTATGCAGGAAGGGCTTGTACCCCGTCAAAGGGACCGAGCGATGTTTCTCCTTCCGCCACCGGCTTTCCGTCTCCCGTCGATCCTTTCTCGGAAGTCCTTTAAGCTCTATGCGATGGAGTATGCGGCAAAACCCTTCATCGGCTTCAAGGTAGACGGGGAGACCGGCGAGAGCAGTCATGCCGCTTGTCGTCTTCTCTTTTTCATACTTGTAGGGCAGGACGCCTTGTGCCATAATTGATTCACCTCGTTGGTGATGGGATTTGGTCGGCAAACCTATTCTATCATCCCCTGTTTATCAGGGCCAACGAGGTTTTGCATTATTTTTGATGGAGGACCAAGG
>PLSJ01000038.1 GCA_003165115.1 Syntrophaceae bacterium
ATGGAAAAAGTCAACAATCCGTATGTGGGCTCTCGTTCGTAGGATCATCATGATCTCGTCCTTATCAGGACCGGCTATCTCATCTTCTTTAGTATCTCAGGTGGGCCGCGATGCCACCCGCATCCGTCAGTGTGTGAATGGGGTCGGTAAAGTAGGCGGCGCCTCCGGACAGATACACCATATCCAGGATCTCGTTAAAAACCTCTACCTCAAATAGGGACTGGGAGCCACAGGCCGGACAGGACGTGGCCATGCCCAAATTCAGGTCGTGGCAATCGCGACAACGCATCCCGGGAGCCTGAAGTGTGCGATCGACGAGGACGTGCTCTATTCGCTGAGCCTTCGCCATACGGAGGACCTCCTCCGGACCGATCACCGCCAAGCCGCCCTGCAGGTATTCCGCACGAATGTGTTCCCAGTGGTCCAGTCCGGTCGTCAGCTCTTCTTCCCGAAACAGCTCCATGATGTCCTTGTTGATCGAGGGGTCTCCCTTGCTCAAGTCGATTGCCTTTTCTACAACTTTATCCCGTAGGTCGCGAGGCATGTTCTCATGGATGGCCCGGAGGGTTTCTTTGCTTCCCACCATAAGAATGTGGTTAATCTCCTCCGAACTACCGATCTTTTCCAGGGCCTCAACTATTTCCCGGGCATACTTGTGGAGCTCGTTGTCGCGCCGGCGCTCATACCGCTGTTGCGACCACCCGCCCACCCTGACATGATTCTTGACATTGCCCCGGATCACTTCCTCGGAACCTGTCCCGGCCATGGAGACCACGAAGATGCGGGCTTTCTTGTTATCGGCGACGACGACGGCCGCCGTCGCGTGCTCGTCCATTAATTCGGCGAGCGGCCTGATGAATGGCGAGGAGTCTATGCGTATGAGGTCTTCGACATGCACGGAGAGAGGAATTGCCCGGAATACGTCGAGGACCCGGCATGAAAAGATGCAGAGAGCTCCACTCTTCAATGGGTGGCGGTCCAGATACTCGGTAACCGAACGGACGTTGTCGTCGAAATACTCTTTTTCGTCCTTCCCGGAACCGTCGGTCCTTAGCAGGTGTCGTATTCTCTCACATTTTTTGTCAAGCTCGGCCGTGGAGTGCGGTCCCGCCAGATAGACGCTCAAGAAAGCTCTTTCGAATGTGGACATTTCTGCAAGCTTCTTGAGGTCGGATAATGCGAGCATATTACCTCTCTTATGGATTGTTTGATGTATTATGCTCACATCACGACGGTTATAGCAAAGGCCGCCCATCCTCCTTTATCACGACAGGAACGGGTAGCTGGCTCGACCAGTATCGAATTGCAGCGAGGAGACAGCGACGGACCACAAGATCGTGGGGTGCTTCCTGCTATACGTACCAAAATTGCTTGACCTCCGGATAGGCCGGGGTTCATCATTTATCCTGCTTTTTCTCCAAAGAAAAGGAGGAAAAAATGACCCAGGCCAAGCAGACACCCAACCAGTCGCGCAGCGCCAATGTTCAACCAGCACGTGAGCGGACCCCGATCGACCATGTCCTTGAGAGGCTTGCCCCGATGGACCTTCCCGCCAAGGACCATTTCGAGGGCTACCTGCGTCACAAATGGCGGGTGAACCACAAGCCCAAAACGATCGAAGGCTCTTTCACCTCGATCATGCTCTTTCTCAGGTTTTACGTGACATCGGGCAAAAGCGACATTGCTCAGATCAAACGCTCCGACCTGGAGACCTTCATCGAGCACGAGCAGGACCGGGGCATGCATATATCGACGGTAAAGACGCGCACGGCTTCCATCGTCGCCTTCCTCCACTTCCTCATGGAACAGGACGTTATCCCCCTGTCGATCCTCAAAAAGACGATCAGATTCAAGCTCCCCGACGCGCTCCCCCGGGCCATGAATCCCAAGGATGTCAAGAGGCTCATCGAGGTGATCAATGACGCCAGGGACCGCGCCCTCATCCTTCTGCTTTTGCGGACAGGCATGAGGATCGGCGAGGTCCTCGGCCTTGACGTGAACGATATCGATCTGAAGGAGAAAAAGGTCCGCCTCATGGAAGGCGAGAAGAACAACATGGGAAGGGTCGTCTATTTGAGCAACGACGCCCTCTTTGCCCTGAAGCGCTGGCTCTCCGTAAGGAACAAGGAAGAACACTACCTCTTTTACGGACAGCATGGCCGTCTCTGCTACAGCGCCGCCCGGAGCTGCTTCGTAAAGTATCTCAAGAAGACTCGGCTCGATCAGAAGGGCTATACGGTGCACTGCCTTCGTCACACGTATGCCTCAGAGTTGCTTAATGCCGGAATGCGCCTTGAAGTGCTTCAGCAACTTTTAGGACATGAAGATATAGAAATCACCCGCAGGTATGCCAGGCTCACGGACAAGACCAGGGAAGAAGAATACTTCCGGGCCATGGCCAAGATCGAGAAGAGAGGGATCGATGGAAACTATTAAAATCAGGTACCGCAGATCCCTGAAGAGAAAGAATTTCTCTGCCCATACGATCAAGAACTACATGCACAGGATAAATATGTTCGCCCTCTGGCTCCGCGTTCCTCTTGAAAAAACGACCCGTCGCGAGATAGGGGTTTATGTGGACCATCTTTTACAGAAACGGCTTTCGCCGAAGACGATCACCTGTCACTTGCAGACCATCCGTCTCTTCTTCGACTACCTTGCCGACGAAGAGGGGATGGCCGTCGAAAACCCTGTCCGGAGGATATCCATCCGCCTGCCGAAGCCGCTGCCCCGGCACCTCAAAGATGGGCAGGCGGAGAAGTTCCTTGCGGTCATCAAAGACCCGAGGGACAGGGCCATGTTCCTGCTGATGCTTAGATGCGGCCTCCGGGTGGAAGAGGTTGCCCATCTTACCGTAGATGCGGTAGATTACCGCAAAAGGCAGGTGTTCGTGAGATGCGGAAAAGGCGCCAAGGACAGGGTTGTTTACTTAAGCGACGACGCTCGCGCGGTCCTCGAAGCCTACCTGCAAAAACGGTCATCGAAGGCAAAAGAAATGTTCCTCGTCCAAAAGGGTCCGCTCACGGGCGCACCGATCTCCGTCCGGGGCATCCAGAAGAGGATCGAGCACTATGGGCGAAAGAGCGGACTCGACGTCTCCTGTCATCGTCTTCGTCACACGTTCGCGACCCAGCTTTTGAACGCCGACGCCGACCTCGCCACCATCCAGGACCTCCTGGGCCATGACCATATCACCACGACCCAGCGGTACTGCAAGGTGGCGAATCTCAAGGTCCAGCGCGACTACTACAAGGCCATGGAGATAGTCCTGCAAAGGACCCAAGGAAGGGATGAAGACCGTAAACGACCCTGGGCAACGGCCAGAAGAAGAGCGTCCCTCCAGCTGGTCGATGGTGAAAGGAGGCATGGATGAAGAGCGAAGGGGAGCTGAACGATCTCGTCGACGAGATCGTCGTCGACGCTTACAACGACGACGAGCAGCTCTCGGCCTTTCAAGCCGTGATCGAGGACGAGGTCGCCCTGCCGGCAGACGCATCCGTGGTCGGGGAACCGGCGACCGTGCTCGAGATCGATTACGACGGGAACGAGCGGCGGGGACTGACCGCGAAGCTCCGCCGCGAGGACGGCTCCGAGCACACTATCTCCGCGTGCGATCTCGTCTTCCCGGAAGGCTCGAAAGGGGCCGACTATATCGCCGCCTACCGCAGGTGGCTCGGCATCGATCCCTATCCGAAGCTCTCCCCGCGCAAGAAGCCGAAGATGAAGGAAGAGGATCTCGTCATGGGCAAGAAGGTCGATCTCATCGCCCTTGCCGTCAAGGGGAACGCCGTCTCCTGCCGGATCCTCGGAAAGGACCGTGTCCTCACCTTGCGGTCCTCCGGCTTCTTTGAGGGAGTGCCGGGCGAGATCATTACCGTAATGCCGAACAGAATATGGCGCTATGCAGGCCATCCCTATCTCGCCGGCGAGATCAAGGCCTGGCGCCTCGACATGCCCGCCCTCGGCCTCACGCCCCTCGTCCTGGAAGAGAAAGGAATGTGGGACCCAAAGAACCACCACTGGGGAGAGCCGGACGAGCCGATAGAGCCATGGGCGANNAAAGGGTCCAGACCTGTCTATAAGATGGAACTGATCCTCCCCGGCTGGGACTTCGACGATCCCGATACGGACCCCATCGTAGAGGCCGTAGATTTGAAAGAGGCGGGCGACTACAAGAAGGCGCACCGCAAACTTATGGATCTCCTTGTCGCCGATCTCCGCTGTCTCGACGCCCATGCTCACCTTGGGA
>PLSJ01000381.1 GCA_003165115.1 Syntrophaceae bacterium
TTATGCTCCTGGTCCTCGATCCCGCAGAGGGCATCGGTTCGTACGAGCGCGAGATCGTCGGTAAGGCGCGGGAGCACGGGGTACCCGTCGTGGGGGTCCTCAACAAGATAGACCTCTATCCTGAAGGCGGGCAGGAGCCGCCGGGGCAGGAGTTCGGCATCCCGCTCGTCCGGGTGAGCGCCCTCACCGGGGAAGGGATAAGCGCACTGAAGATGGCCATGATCAAGTCGGCTCCGAAGGATTGGACCGCACCCACCATCCTCGGCGACCTCATCTCTCCATCGGACCTCGTGGTCCTCGTGGTGCCGATCGACCTCGCCGCGCCGAAGGGCAGGTTGATCCTCCCCCAGGTCCAGACCATCAGGGACATCCTCGACAACGACGCCATGACCCTGGTCGTGAAGGAACGGGAGCTGAAGGCCGCCCTCTCTTCCCTGAAAGAGAAACCCCGGCTCGTGGTGACCGATTCGCAGGCCTTTCTGAAAGTGGCCGCCGATACCCCGAAAGACGTGCCCATGACCTCCTTTTCCATACTTTTCGCGCGCTACAAGGGGGACCTTTTCGCCCTTGCGGAAGGGGCGCGGGCCATAGACGAACTCGTGCCGGGGGACAAGGTGCTTATCGCCGAGGCGTGCACCCATCACCGCGTGGAAGACGACATAGGGACGGTGAAGATCCCCCGCTGGCTCAGGCAGCTCGTGGGCGGCGCCCTCGACTTCACCTGGGCGAGCGGGATGGAGCTTCCCGCCAACCTTTCGGATTACAAGCTGATCGTCCATTGCGGCGCATGCATGATAAACAGGAAAGAGATGCTTCACAGGCTGATGGCGGCCGGGAGCGCCGGCGTGCCGGTAGTCAACTACGGGGTGCTCATTGCCCACGTGCTCGGTATCCTGCCCCGCGCCCTCCAACCTTTCCCCGAGGTCAGGCACCTGTTCGAAGAGGGCAATGAGCAGGTCTGAGGCGCCTTGCGAGCCTCAGGGTTTTGGACTATACTGTGAGTGTAAACGCTCCGGTTGTGCCCCAAATCCAAGAGGAGAGGAGGTAAAGCCATGACATCCGTGACAGCCATGAGGACGGTAGGCGAGTTGTTAAAAAGCAAGAAGCCCGACATCCAGTCCATCGGACCGAAGGCGAGCGTGTTTGATGCCCTGGTCCGGATGGGCGAAAAGGAGATCGGCGCCTTGATGGTCATGGACGAGAAAGACGAAGTGGTGGGCATCATCTCCGAGCGGGATTATGCGCGGAAGGTGAGCCTGAAGGGGAGGACGTCGAGGAACGCGCCGGTGGAAGAGGTAATGACGCCCGTCGCCGAGATGTACCGGGTCAGGCCGGAAACCACGGTCGAGGAGTGCATGGTGCTCATCACCGGGAAGAAGATTCGTCACCTGCCGGTCTTCGACGGCAACAAGTTTATCGGCATTATCTCCATAGGAGACGTGGTGAAGTCTATCATAGCGGAGCAAGAAAGCCTCATAGAGCAATTAAGCAACTACATCGGGGGGAAGTACGTGTAAGGGCTGCTTACGGGGAACTCATAAGGTCTGGCGCCGGTTTTCGCCGGCGGCAGGCGTTCTCCCGGAGGCGAGAGCGTGAGAGATGAGTGAAAAGAGGAGATGAATGGGCAGCGCCGTCAGCAAGATCCTGAGCAGGCCCGAGGGGTTCGAAGACCTCGGAAAGGAAGAAATCTGCCGTCTCCTCCTCAGCGAAGGGGCCGATAAGGAACTCCTCTTTTCATGCGCCGACCGCATCAGGGAGCACCATGTCGGCAACGAGGTGCATCTCCGGGGCATCATCGAGTTTTCCAACCACTGCATAAAGAACTGTTTCTACTGCGGCCTCAGGCGGGACAACGACGCAGCCGAACGGTACCGCATGACCGCTGACGAGATCGCCGATGCCGCGGTCGCCGGCGCGCAGGCAGGGCTGAAGACCATCGTGCTCCAGTCGGGTGAAGACCCCTTCTTCACGGCTGACATGCTCGCCCGGTTGATCGCCCGGCTGAAAGACGAGCACGACGTGGCCATCACCATGTCCGTGGGAGACCGCACCAGGGAAGAATATGCGCTCATGCGGGATGCAGGCGCCGACCGTTATCTCCTGAAGCATGAGACGGCCGACCCGGAGGCTTTTTCGAGGCTCCGTCCCGGCACGACGCTCGACGGCAGGATCAGGCACCTCGTGTGGCTCAAAGAGCTCGGCTTCCAGGTGGGGTCGGGCTGCATGATAGGATTGCCGGGGCAGACCGCCGATACCCTGGCCGACGACATCCTTTTGCTGAAGCGGCTGGACGTCGAGATGGCCGGCTTCGGCCCCTTTATCCCCCACGGCGATACGCCCCTGGCCTCGTGCACGGGCGGGGACGTGGATATGACCCTGAAGACCCTCGCCGTTGCCCGCATCATGCTGCCTTTCACGCATTTTCCCGCCACCACGGCCCTCGGAACCATCGACCCCGAGGGGCGGCAGCGTGCGTTGAAGTGCGGGGCGAACGTCGTCATGCCGAACATAACGCCCGTGCGTTACAAAAAGCTCTACGAGATATACCCAAACAAGATATGCATTAACGAAGAAGGATCGATACAATGCCTTCCCTGCATAACAGGGATCATCAGGCAATCGGGAAGGTCCGTGGCGACCGACCACGGTCACAGCAGGAAGCCGGTGCACGGTAAGGCCCGGCCTCAAGGTTAAGGATGGAAAAGAATGGATAAGAAAGACGAGACCACGGCAACGACGAGCTTCATAGACGACGCACGGATAGAGGGCCTTTTGGCGCAGGGCAGGAAGGCGTCGTCCGGCGATGCGCTCAGGATCATAGAAAAGGCGCGGGAAGCCAAAGGCCTGAGCCCCGAGGAGACCGCCGTCCTCCTGGAAAGCTCGGATGAGCCGGTCATCGATGCGCTCTTTCACGCGGCCCGCGAGATCAAGGAGCGCATATACGGCAAGAGGATCGTCTTCTTCGCGCCGCTCTACCTCAGCAATTACTGCATCAACGGCTGTGTGTACTGCGGTTATCACCGCGGCAACGACGCGATCAAACGCCGGCGTCTCACCTCGGAAGAAGTGGCACTGGAGGTCGTCGCCCTGGAGGAGATGGGCCACAAGCGGCTCGCCTTAGAGGTAGGCGAGGACCCCTTGAACTGCCCCCTGGAATACGTCCTCGACATGATAAAGACCATCTACTCGGTCAAGGAGAAGAAGGGGAGCATCCGCCGGGTCAACGTGAACGTCGCGGCTACCACGGTGGAGGAATACAGGAAGCTGAAAGAGGTCGGCATCGGCACCTACATACTCTTTCAGGAGACATACCACCGCGACACCTACAGGGCCGTCCACCCGTCCGGTCCGAAGAAGGACTATGACTGGCACACACTGGCCATGGACCGGGCCATGGAAGGGGGCATCGACGACGTCGGTTTCGGCGTGCTTTTCGGCCTCTACAATTACAAGTACGAGGTGCTCGCGATGCTCTTCCACGCGCTCCACCTGGAGGCGCGCTTCGGCGTGGGCCCGCACACGATCTCCGTACCGAGGATCCGGCCAGCGGAAGGGATAGACATCTCCGGCTTCCCGTACCTTGTCCATGACGACGAGTTCAAGAAGCTCGTCGCCATCATCCGTCTGGCCGTCCCCTATACGGGCATGATCCTCTCGACGAGGGAAGGGGCGGCGTTCCGCGACGAGGCCGTATCCATCGGCATCTCGCAATTGAGCGCGGGCTCGTGCACGGGCGTCGGCGGGTACCACGAGGACATCGAGCTCTCTTCCCAGGGCCAATTCCAGATAGAGGACCACCGGGGCACGGACGAGATGTTGAAAAGCCTGTGCGTCGCGGGCTATGTGCCGAGCTTTTGCACCGCCTGCTACCGCCAGGGGCGGACAGGGGACAGGTTCATGCCGCTGGCCAAGAGCGGGCAGATCCAGAACGTGTGCCAGCCCAACGCGATACTGACGTTCAAGGAGTTCCTTCTCGACTACGCCTCCCCGGAGACGAAGAAGATAGGCGAGAAAACGATCTCGGACCACCTGGCGCAAATCCCGAACCCCGGCGTGCGCGAGGAGACCGAACGGCGTCTCGTGCTTCTGGAACAGGGGCAGCGCGACCTCTATTTCTGATCCACGCAGCTTGCTTTTGCGTGCCCGTTTTCCTATAATTATAGGTCCTGGAGAACTTACAGGACCTATAATTCTTTTATCACATCGGGAAAAGGAGGGTGCATGATGGCCAGTTACAGATGCGTCGTATGCGGCTACGTCTACGATCCCGCGGAAGGCGATTCCGCGTCGGGAATCGCGGCGGGAACGGCCTTCGAAGATTTGCCCGATTCCTGGGTATGCCCCGTGTGCGGCGCCCCCAAGACGGAGTTCGAAAAGGAAGGGTAGCGGCACCCGGACGGATTGTGCGAAAAGAGCGGAAAAGCAACGAAAGAGGAGTGGAAAAGGATATGCTACTGGAGACCGGACTTGCAGACCTTGGCGCCCCCAGGAAGGGGAAGGTGCGGGACATTTACGATCTGGGCGATAGCCTTCTGATCGTCGTGACGGACCGCGTGTCCGCCTTCGACGTGGTGTTGCCGACGGGTATACCCGACAAGGGGAAGGTCCTCAATCAGCTTTCCCTGTTCTGGTTCCGCAAGATGGCGGATATCGTCGGGAACCACGTGCTGGAAACGGACGTCGGGCGCTACCCCGCGCCATTGGCGAAGTACGCCGACCGGCTCGAGGGAAGGAGCATGATCGTAAAGAAGGCGAAGCCCCTTCCCGCCGAGTGCGTGGTCCGGGGGTATCTCGCCGGGTCGGGCTGGTCGGAATACAGGAAAAAAGGGACCGTCTGCGGGATAAAGCTGCCCGGCGGCCTGCGGGAATCCCAAAAGCTGGAAGAGCCGATTTTCACGCCCACCACGAAAGCCGACGAAGGCCACGACCTCCCTCTCTCGCAGGACCAGCTTCGTGACCTGATAGGGACGAGGCAGGCGGAGGAAATCACGCGCCTGAGCCTGGAGATTTACAAGAGGGCCGCCTCCCTCGCGGAGACAAGAGGCATCCTGGTCGCGGACACGAAATTTGAATTCGGCATCGTCGACGGCGGGACGATCATCATAGACGAAGTCCTCACCCCCGATTCGTCGAGGTTCTGGTCGGCCGGGGACTATAAGCCGGGTCAGGGACAGGACAGCTTCGACAAGCAGATCGTCAGGGACTACCTGGACACGCTAGATTGGGACAAGACCGCGCCCGGCCCCGAGCTCCCGCCGGCGATAGCGGCAAAGACCTCGCAGCGATACCGGGAGATATACGAGATATTGACAGGCGGCCCGCTCAGGTAGGGCGGGTTCGGGCACCCGCTACGCGGGTCACACGCCTTTCGCCTGTCTCTTCGGGGCCGCGAGTCCTCACGTACAAATCCATCGGAATTTCCTATTCTATGTGTGACTTAGCTGTCTTGACAGCGAGATCTTTATCCTTTGTAAAAAACCGCCACTGCATTCGCGAGGAGTGAATTCCAGCTGCCTTGTCTTGACCTCTGCAATAATACCAATGTCCGAAGCGCTCAACAGTGGAAAACGGATGATTGCCCGTACAGAGGATTCCGCAAGGTTTAATTTCCTCAAAAAAGATGGTTTCGTCGGGGACTTCGTCATAGGATAGGTCATCCGGCAATACGATTTGAGATACGTCAACGTCTTCTGTCTCCTTCTTATCCAACCATTCCGAAATGCTCATGTGATTTGTTTGCTTTCCCATTCAAATCACCTCTTGGGTTCGAGACAGCATCGTAGTATTTCAATTGGTCCATATACTTCACCGCAGCGACTGCATCCTGTGGACGGCGTCGTCCATCTCTTTCTTGGCCTCCTCGAAATACTTGACCACGTCAGACCCGGCTACGGCCACGCCTTTCTCCATCCTCTCGCCTCCATCTTTCGCCTTCCGGATGGCCTCTTTGCTCTTTTCGTCGATACGCCCACCTGCCCAGGTTAGGGCATCTTCGAGCTGCAGGCCGGCCGCCTTAAGGTACCGGCCCGCCTCCGCGGCCTCTTTTCTTACCCAGGCTTCGGAAGCCCTTGAATGGTAATACCCGGCCAGGGCGTACTCTGCGCGGGTAAAGCTCTTGTCCAAATCGTTCTCCGAACTGATGGCCTTCTTCTCAACGTCGTCGGCGAGCTTATCCAGGTCCTGCGCGGATTGGATGAGGTCCTGCTTTGCTTCTCCTGCGGCCTTTACGGATTCGCTCTTGAGGAATGAGGCAGCCTGCCGTATCTCGGCCGCTGCGTCGCTGAAGTCCCCTTTCAGGAAGTTCTCACGGGCCTTTTGAAACTGCTCCTGCGGTGAAGCGGCGGCCTGGGTCTGGGCTGCACCGGTTGCCACGCAGGCCATTAAGAAAAGGGCCGAAACGATAATAGCGGCTAGGTGGTTGCGTGACGCTTCGTACCTCATGATGCTCCTCCTTCCCACGGGTAGGTCACGAGGGCACCCCTCAATCGATGCCATGAGGACGAAATGACAGGTTGCCGCTATGGTCACGAAAAACTGGAGAAAAGCGCTCACAACCCCTTTCACTTATCCATCCGCCCTACCCAATGATTACCTCGTAAAACTGGCGAGTAGGGCTGCCGTCGAACAGGGGTCCCACGCGTTTACCGGCCTCGGCGTGGGCAGGACTGTTCTGCATGGCCATGAAGGTTTCTTGGCTCTCGTGCTCCACGATAGCGGCATAATTGCCGCCATCCACGGGCTTCAAAAGGCGCCGGCCGATAAGACCCTTGTAGTTTGCAAACTCCTTTTTTGTCCAGGCAAACCACTCCCTGAACTCCGCGTCCTTGCCTTCCTTGATGGGTGGAAAATTGATAATGACAGCAAACATGTCATCTACCTCCTTGGCGTGTGGGCGGCCTTGTAGTGGCCAAGGGCGCCCACACGCCAAAACTGAGCTTATGGCCGGAAAGCCGCTATTATCGACTCGTGCGAGAAGGAAAGGTTCATCGGAGATTTTCCTCTATTCTTTTGGCTTCCTTGAGTTTCGACACAAGGACTCTCATGGTCGCACTATACCGAGCATCCGAGAACTTGCGTTCCAGGTATGCCTCATTGACCGCGATCAGATCATCCGAGACTTTGACGATGGTTTGAAGACGCTCTGTGGTCACCTTTCCTCCCGCATTTTTTCATAACCGCATCTTGGACCGCCCCTGATCATCGGCAGAAGCCTACCCTCGTCTCCTCCAATAGTAACCGCCGCCTCCGCCGAACACGAGGAACAACACGATGATGAGAATGATAAGCGTTGTAGTGCTCATGGTAATCTCCTCCCTTTACTTTGTTGAACATCTTCATCAGTTTCGGAATCTTGCATTGACCGCATGCTTCGCATCCCTCACAGCGCCTTCGACTTGGCTTTGCGTCCGTCCCTCCCGCTTGAGACTTTTGTTGCCGGTCAGGTCGCGTACGGCTTGCTTGATCGTGTCTTTGGTCATGTCAATGATCTCGCCTGTTGTTTGCCTCCCCTGGTGCACGATACGCTGCGCTCACTACTTCCCCAGGACCTTCTTGACCTGACCGACCTTTTCCTGCACTTTGCCGGCTATCNNGTCGCAGAACCAACAATTATTTTGTAGGGTTTTTGTGCATGAGCGTATCGTTTTTTTGGCTACAGGGATTGGACCGGTACAGGAAGCAATATCTGCCGGAGACGCAATCGTCGCCAATCGGAAAACTCCTATTTTCAAAGGTCCCCCTGTCGGATAATTCCGATTCATCTTTTGCAAAATCGACATTGTCATAGTTCTCCAAAAGCTGAAACGGTGTTGCCAAATGG
>PLSJ01000433.1 GCA_003165115.1 Syntrophaceae bacterium
CCGCGCCACTCCTCGACTCTACTTCGATGCCTTCCACCATGGTCGGAGGCGGAAATTCGACATAAGGTCGAAGATGCATATAAGGAGGAAACCAGACGAGGTTGGCTGCTGAATGCATCGAAACTATAAATGCATATGCTACATTATTTGGATCGTCTCGATGCGTGGTGTGGCTCGCTCACATCCGGGGGGCTCAGTCTCGACTCGGCCCCGTGGATTGAGGCGGAGGTTCCGGGGCTCATTCGCCAGACGATCCTCCGCCTGGGCTACCAGTCCAGCCTCGTGATCTGTCGATCCGGAGAGGCCTGCGAGCGGGTGCTGGCCGAGTTCACCAAACCCACCGACGGGCAAGTCCTGGACGCGGCCGTCTTCCCGTCCAGAGCCCCGTACGGGATGTCAGGGCAGGACGGGAACTGCCACCTGTTTGACGACGTTCAGAGATCCCAGTCGCTTGGGCTCCCGCCGATCAAGTCCGTTTGCGACGTGTGCCCGTTCGAAACCGGATGCGAGTACTTCGGGCAACTGGACCTCGCCCGCTCCGCGGCACACGGAATCATGACGGCGGCCCGTGCGGAATTCACGGATCTGGAGAAGGAAGCCAAAAGCAAGGACGCTGTCTTCATCATCAACGGCCGGGCTCTGGACGTTTTCGTTCCGACCGTTCAGGTTTTTTTAAGTCTTGATCAGGCACACCTCGATCTCGATACACTCGGAAAGGTGTCCTGGCAGTGTCTCCGCCGTGCGCTGAGCGATCGCGACATTTGATTAGAATATATATTAACATTATTCAACGATGTGGTGCACAGGTTTAGTCGCAAGGTCGAGGACGCTCAGGGAGGCTGCATCTCGCTCCCCGTCATCGGCAAGGAGACGCGGGGATGGGCCGCTCCACTCAAGGACGCCCTGGACGAACGGGGAGGGACTCCTTCCAAAGACGTTACGCGGATCATCACGGCTACGGTTCTGGGGAAGCTCGGTCCTCGGCCCCTCGTCGTCCATCTCGGAAGTGACGTTCTATTCGAAGCCGCGTGGAGGCCGCGGACTTTCGGGCAACATGTCCTGGTACTTGACCCCACCCTGGACGTTCAGAAGCTCAACAAAGCCGTCAATCGTTCCGTCCACCTGGTCAACTCCGTGCCGCGCGAACCCCGGGCCCGTCAAGTCCCCAGACGGATCACGGAGAAGGCACGCCCCGGCGCGATCGGCGAGATCATCCGAGGCCTTCTCATCACCTTTGGCGATACCCCTCTGGGGGTGGTTGTGTCAAGGGAGAGGCACACTGCAATTCGCAAGGACTTATCAGATCTTGAGCGAGAGCGGACTCGCTTCGTCGACTGGGACGAACCCATGGAGCGCCTGTGTGGGTGTGATCTGACAGCGGTTCTGGGAGAGCCGCCTGTGTCACGCCCGGCCGTAGTCGAGCGGCTCCACGTCATCGGCGACGGGCAGTTCGCCACTCAGGACCCGGACTGGGGTGAGTTGCCGTGGCAGGCCGTGACACTCTCCGGCGAGAAGGTCGACGTTGAGAGGCGTGGCTACCGGAACAAGGCCTGGCAGAGGGTACATTCCCAGCTCAAGCGAGGGCGTCTCCTTCAGGTCCTGGCGAATGTCCCTGGCGAGGCCATCGTGTTTTCGGCGGAGGACCTCGGATTGCCAATGGTCGCGGCGCCCCCGGAGATCGATCGGGTTGACGTGGCGATCCTCGAAGCTCTACGGGAGCTATCCGTCACTTTTGCTACTAAATCTAATGAGGGAGGCTCCCCTTCCTCTTTCTCTTTAGTAGCAAAAGTGACGGATAGCCCTAAATCTATTAGCACCAAAGCCTTAAGCAAGATAACGAGTATCAGCGAGTCGACCATGCTCCGCCGTCTGAAGACGCTCGAAACGGAAGGCCTGGTGAAACGTACAGGTACTCGCGGCGGTTGGTCTCTCGTACCGGACTGGCCGGATCGAGACGTCGGAGCCGACTGATGCCCACACCTTTTTTTTGGCCGTCCTCGCGGCGAGCGCAGCGAGCCGCCTGATGGACCGTTCACCGTAATTCGTCGGATGGCGTCTGGCGAGTTCTAGGTGAGCGGGTCGACTCCTTGGTCCACCTTGCGATCGAAAGGGCTCAGCGGCTTCAGCAGAAATTCCTGGGCTGGTGTCATGGGGGGCACCCGGCCCCTGTCGACATCGGGATTGCCAGGGCGGGTCCGGAAGAAATCTCACCTGGCCGCCTTGGGGCCGTCAACAGTCGGTTGGACTCCGGGAACCACCAGCCGCCCGGGCCGCGTCCTGGGGCCGTGCAGAATTTCCGGGACGCTCCCCTGGCTCGTCGTGGCCGGCGTCACGGCCGGCGACTCCTGGCCGAAACCACCGGCCTATTCGACGAAGTCAGGTCTTTCATCCATGCAATCGCAACTTGCCCCTGGGCGGTGCGGAGACCGTGGGTGATGACGGAGCCCCACCGTCACTTTTGCCCCGCGGTCCGTCAGAGTGGTTCCGCCCACACTGTTCCCATCTTAGCCCGCTCGCCCCCCCTGTGTCGAACGACGTGAAGATCCACGGGCCGCGGCGCCAGGAGATAAGGGACGAAAGTCAGCCAAACGGGGTAGTCGGAGGGAGAGAAAGAGAGGAGGCAAGCACAGGAAACCTCAAAAGATTCCCCACAACATCAGGGAGCCATGTCCATGTTTCTGTGCCGAGAAGTAGGATAGACATGTCCTGGCAATAACAAACCAAAAAACTCCTATATAATACGAGAACAAGAAATAATTGCAGTTACAACCCTTTGTCAATATCAAGCTTAGTATACCTGGCAAGACGGACTTTAAGGTTCTCTATGGTCCCGAGGTAGGACGCATTTCTATGTAATAAGTGGAAAACTAACGGCAATATATATGTTTTTCCGGAAACAAAAAGCCGCAAGGACCAAAAATCAATCAATATACCACGAGAAATCGTTTGTATCACTTCCTCCAATTTCTTTGCATCTGTTGAACCAATCATATTCTCCCTTAGTTTCTCACTGTGCGCTGCGACTTTCGTCTCATCCAAAGTAATATTGCGACCCCCCTCCGTACAAAGCTGCATTACATTAAAGCCGGTAGTCTTAGTGGTGAACGTTAAGACCCTCGCCGCAGCATATAAAATAAATAAAGGTACAAACAATCGGGAGAGCTGACTAAAAAAATCGTCCAATTCTAATACCTTTTCAATTTCCTCTCTCGAATTATTCGATAAACATTCATAAGCTATCTCGCTTATCGCTTTTTTGGATATTAGTAGATTCTCAGACGCATAAACCGAGAGAACATACAATCGATTTAGATTTAACACAATTGGGTTGTCGCCAGCAAGAAGGCCAAGGTCCCCGTCTATGATGTAAATTCGCGGTCGTCCTCCGGGAACCTGGTCATTCTTGCATTCTTCGATCACCTTCTCACGACCCCCACACTGGAAGACACGCGTGACTTGGGCACGACCACCAAGCATTCTTTCAATAAGCACCTCTTACATATTTCTGCTAACAGTATCTTCTACAAATACATCAATATCATTGTAGTACCTAAATAAATAGGCTAACGACTTCTGTGCTCTCTCTGGCCATTTCATCTCTCTGAAACCTCGCTTAAATCAACACAGTGACTCTCGTCATCGAGAATAATGGCGGGCGAGTGAGTCGCCAGAATAACCTGTAGTTTCGCATTTACGTTTCGGACCGCCGAAACAAATAGCTCCTGCCAACGTAAATGCAGCGACAACTCGGGCTCATCCACAATGAAGACATTGGCGGATTGTGCGGCAGGATTAAACGCTAAATGAGTAATTATGACGACTAGTTGGCTATCCTTAAGAAAATTATTTATTATCTCAAGATAAGTCGTCAGAGGATTGCTCGCTTTTTGCCCGTCCGAAATGTACCTATCAACCTCACGAAGTAGCGCGGTCAGTCGATCGAATTGCGGCTTATTGGTAAGCCACTCCAAGTAGGCCGAGGCTTTACGTTTGTCGGGCCCTGACAAGACCTCCTGCAAGTGCGAATCAAATGGCAAGAACCCTGATATTTCTCTTAGTTTGTCTACAAATGGATTCAGGTGTTTATTAAGTTCGTTGTCGGAGAGCCCGATTTCCTTCAGTGTATTCCTGATCCTGAGGATGCTCTCTGCGTCTAGAGATGGAGGAGAGGATTCAGTAAAAATGGCAGGCTCATATTTAAGCGCACTCAGGATGAATTGTTTCTTCAGTTGGTCGGTAAGATCACGCTGTCTGGCTTGAACGAGGCTGAAACTCCGTTCGGCTAACTGTGCGGTCTCAAGAGGGCTTCTGCTCATCGAGGAAGAAAATGCGTTGTGCAGCCTCCGACGAGAAGGGTGAACGATCAGATAATCATCGGACATCCAAAGGGCACTTCCGCGTCTCTCCAATCCAAGAGACATAGGTGTAGGAAGCCCCTTCAACCTCTTCAGAACAGGATGGGAGGCATGCCTTGCCTCTTGCTCTCGGTAGTATTCGCGTTCACGTTCTGCCGCGTGTTGTGGAGGTATACCCTCATCAGAGCGTAAAATAGAGAAACGTAAAGCATCCGAATCTTCGGAGCTTTTGATTGTCACTATATCTTCTTCCTGGATCGCGCTGATCTTCAGGAGACGGGCATTATCCAGCTCAATATCCACCTCCATCTCGTTATATCGAGTTGAGGCAAGTTGGGAGAGCGAAGGGGAGATCAGGGCGGATATCCCATTGACCACGGTCGTTTTCCCTGATCCATTGATACCAGTTAGAAAAGTAATGTCAGGGAAAAAACGAATGTTGAAATTCAGGTAGCCATGAATCCGTTTAGCTCTGAAACGATGAACCTTCATGTGTAGTCCCTATTCTGGGTTGACCGTTGCATGGTAGCACGCGATTGCCGAATGCGGAAAGATCCAGGTGTCTCGGTCCGATCGCACCGACACGTGCGGCTTGCGATGAGTCCGCGACAGCCTTGTTGCGCCTGTCTGCCGGGATGCACACCATTCCCAGCGAGACTGTGGGTTGGACTGTTCCAGGAAACCAACATCTGACACACTACCATACGGCATCTGGTTTCTCAAGAACTTCGGTCAGAATCGCC
>PLSJ01000068.1 GCA_003165115.1 Syntrophaceae bacterium
AGAATTATTTATGAGGAATGCTCTATATGAGCGGCGAGGCTAAACGCGTCGCCGATACGAACAGGAAGCACCTCGAGGAGCAGGTGGAAAAAACATCGGACCCCTTCATCAGGGCGAAGATATATACGCTCATCGCCCAGCACATCGAAACGTCGGCGATGGCCGGGGCCAAGGAGAATTTTACTTTCAAAGTGCTCGACCCACCAAGGGTGCCTGACAGGCGGACCAGTCCCAAAAGGGCGATGATGGTGCTGGCCGCGTTGGTGGTGTCGCTCTTTATCGGGACATTTGCCGCCTTCGGGAAAGAGTGTGCGGAGAAGCTAAAGAAGAAGACGAAAGATCGAGTGCAGGACGAAAGGAGCGCCACGTGAAGCACTATTCGAAGGTCGCCGCGAGAGGGTTGTGTGGAGTGCTCCTGTTGATGGCCGCAGGCCAGGCGTACGCCCAGGTGGGCAACGGCTTTCCCGCACCGGCAGCCTACGGGACGGGAGGGCCCCTCGTGCCGCAGGCTATCACGATTCCCGCCGAACAGGCGCGCCAGGTGACGCCGCCACAGGCCGTGCAGCGGATGACGCCGGCGCAGGGGAGCGCCGTGGAGGCCGAGGGAATGGCGGGAGGGCAGTTGACACCCCGTGCGATGGAGGCGTTGAAGGCGAGGTCGGAGTTCCAAAACCTGAGCCCGGAAGAGATCGCAAAAGGGAAAGAGCTGATCGAGAACAAAGAAAAAGGGGCGGAAAAGAAAGAAACGGAAAAAAGGGAACCCAGGGAAGCGGAAAAGACCGTGATCCAGGAGCAGCCGAAGACGCCCTCCCTCTTCGACAGGTACAGGGTAACAGGCAGATACCAGTCCATCTCGACGGACCTGAGGCCCTTTGGCTACGCGTTTTTTAACGGCGCGGGCGTCACGGTCGCGACGGACAGAAAAGATGTGCCCGTGCCCGCGCAGTACGTGATCGGCCCCGGCGATGAGGTGAAGATACTCATGTGGGGCAGGGTAAACGCCCAGCACAACCTCGTCGTCGACAGGAGCGGCAACATCACGCTCCCCCAGGTGGGGCCGCTGCACGTCGCGGGCCTGACCTTCGAGCAGATGGCGGGTCATCTCATCAAACAGGCGGAGCAGATAGTCGGCGCCAGCATCGACGTCACCATGGGCAGCCTCAAGAGCATCCCCATCTTCGTCCTGGGAGACGCGAAAAGGCCGGGGGCATATACGGTGGGCGCCTTCGCCACCATCACCGATGCGCTCCTGATAGCGGGCGGCCCCTCGGAAATCGGCTCCATGCGCAACGTGCAGCTCCGCCGGAAGGACAAGGTCATCGCCCTCTTCGATCTCTACGATCTCCTGATCAAAGGCGACAAGTCGAAGGACCTCATGCTGCAGGCCGGTGACGTGATCTTCGTGCCCGTCACGGGCCTACTCGTGGGCGTGGCGGGGAACGTGAGGAGACCGGCCATCTATGAGCTGACGCATGAGGACGACCTGGAAAAACTCTTCCGTCTCGCCTGCGGCATCATACCCACCGCCTATACGCAGCAGATACAGGTGGAGCGGGTGCAAAAGGCCGAGAGACAGACGGTGGTCGACATCGACGACAAGGACCTCACCAGGGCGAAAGAGTTCCGTCTCCAGGAAGGAGACCTGGTGAAGGTATTCCCCATAGTCGACAAGGACATGAACGTCGTCTACCTCAACGGGAACGTGAAAAGGCCCGGCAAGTACGAGTACAGGCAGGGCATGCGTCTTAAGGACCTGCTGAAGGAGACGGCGGACCTCCTGCCGGAGACGCATTTCGACTACGCGCTGATAAAGAGGCTGGTGCCCCCGCAGATGAAGACCCGGCTTATCCCCTTCAGCCTGAATGCGCTTCTCATAGACGGCGACGGGTCGGCCAACGTCCCGTTGGCGCCCAGGGACCAGGTCTTCGTCTTCTCCAAATGGCTCTTCAAGGACAGGCCTTTCGTCACCGTCGAAGGCGAGGTGAGGAAGGCCGTCCGCGAAAACCTCCTCGATTCCGCGGATGCGGAGCGTGAAAGCAAGAAAGCTTTTTCGGGTGATTTCCCGAGCAGGATAAGAGAACAGGGTACACGGCCGAAGGGCGCGAGCGCAGACGAAACCGAGCGGATGCGCGGGATCAAGACCGAGGATATGGAGAGGGCGAAGGCGGATTTTTCGAAGGGGCCCGAGGAGGAGACAAGGCGGAGCATCAGGATAGACCTCGCCGGGAACATGACGATCAGGGACGCGATCACGGCGGCCGGAGGGCTCACCAGAGATGCGCACCTGGTGGAAGCCGAGCTTTATCGCACCGATGAGGGGACAAAGAAGGTGACGCTGGTCCGGTTCGACGTGCAGAAGGTGATGGACGGGGACAGGGAGTCCAACCTTCTCCTCAAGGACCTCGACAGGATCGTCGTCCATTCCGCCTTCGGCTACGAATATAAAAAGACGGTCTCCGTCGACGGCGCGGTGCTGAAGCCGGGCGTCTACCCTTACGCGGAAAAGATGCGGCTGAAGGACGCCATCTTCGCGGCGGGGAACGTGCTCGAATCCGCGTACCTGGACGGGGCCGAGGTATCGTCCCAGGTCATTGTCGACGACAAGCGTGTAGTGACGGTCCATAAAACGGTCAGCCTCAGGAAGGCCCTGGAGGGCGCGCCGGCGGACAACGTGGCTCTCGCGCCCTACGACCGCGTCTTTGTCAAACGGCTTTCCAACTGGGGGAAGGAACGGTTCGCATCGATCATCGGCGAAGTGAGGTTTCCCGGCACCTACGTGCTCAGGGAGAGCGAACGGCTATCCGAGCTCATAGAGCGGGCCGGCGGCTACAAGGAGACGGCATATTTACGGGGCGCGGTTTTCACGCGACAGAGCGTCAAAGACCTTCAACAGAAGAACCTGGAGGAGATGACCGTCAGGATGGAGCGGCAGTTGCTCGCGGAAAGTTCGACCGTGACGTCGGCTTCCGCGGAAGGCGTGGAGGCGAGGAAGATAGAGCTTCAGCAGAAACAGGCATTCATCGAGTCTTTGAAGAAGCTGAAGTCCACGGGGAGAATGACGGTCAGGGTCTCGCACCTGAGGCTCCTGAAGGGAAGCGAGTTCGATATCGAGCTGGAGAATGGGGATTCCCTCTACGTCCCCATGAACAACCGGGTCGTCAACGTCATGGGCGCCGTGATGTCGAATGCGAGCCTCGTCTATGCGGACAAGGCCGGCTCCAAGGACTACGTCCGGATGGCGGGCGGATATTCGAGGTACGCGGACATAAAGAATACCTACGTGCTCAAGGTCGATGGGAGCGCGAAAAAGCTGGCGGGCGGCTCGATCAACTGGAGCGGCTCGAACGAGCGATGGGAGCTGGCGGGTTTCGATGGAGGCGACAGGGATATAGAATCGGGCGACACCATCGTCGTGCCCGAGAAGCTGGAACGGATCGCATGGCTCCGCGAGATAAAAGACATCGCCCAGATCTTCGCAAGCATGGCGACCGCGACGGGCATCGTCTACCTCATCACCAAGTAGAAAAGGCCCTTGAAAGATCAGAGATCGGTTCATTTTAGCACTCTTCCCTATTCCGCTCAGACTCCTCGCCGATATTCCTGTCCTTCGGGCTGGTCGGGGTCGCGGCGACGCCCCTGCGCGCCGCCGACGAGCCCTTCACCGGCCCCTCCAACTGGGGCCAAACAGGACTCATGGAAACCCCGACAGCCAGGGTGATGAAGGAAAACACCTTCCGTCTGGGCGCGGGCCAGATATACCCTTACCGCTACTATTACGGGACTATCGGCCTCTTCGACCGGCTGGAGATCAACGGGCGGGTGACGGAGGTCATAGGGGTAAAGGGTTTTGCCGGACAGACCGGTTCCACCTACGGCGACTACAAGGACAAGGCGATCGACCTGAAGTATCAATTCTGGCGGGAAGGAAAATATAGTCCTGCCCTCTCGATCGGCATCATGGACCCGCAGGGGACGCGCGTTTACCCCGGCCAGTACATTGCCGCGAGCAAGCAGATATATCCCTTCGACTTCACCCTGGGTCTCGGCAACGGCCGGTTTGGAAGCAAGCCTCTCCCCTCCTCCGGGGACGGGCTTCGCGCCGAGATCGTGACCAGCCCCCACGAATGGGCCACGGATGCCCGGCCCTTCTGGGGGATCCAATTTTCCCCCTCCGAGAAATACTCTCTCATGATGGAGCATAACCCGATAAAATACAACATCCAGACGGCCGACCCCGCGCAACCCCGGTATTTCCTCCGGCCGGTCCATCTGCCCTACAATTTCGGCTTTCGATGGAGGCCGCTCACGTGGACGGAGATCGACCTGACCTACCAGCGGGGTCACGAGATAGGACTTGCCTTCTCGATGCTCTTCGACATAGGGCAGCCGCTCATCCCTGTCTATGACAAGCCCTATAAGGAAACACCGCATGTCGCCGCGATGGCGGCTCCTGAAAGGATGGAAGCGGCCCTACGGGAGCAGGGCTTCAGCGATATAGGCATCGTCGAGACTTCGGAAACGCTCACGAGCAGGGCGCAAAACGACAAGTACTTTTATTCCATGAGGGCGATGGGGGTGGTCATGAAGACGGTCATGCCCCTCATAGCGCCTTCCACCGAGCAGGTCCGGATAACGCTGACCCAAAACGGCTTACCGGTCTTCCGGGTGGAGACCACCCCGGCCGATATCCGGGACCTGTACTCGGGCCGGATGACTTATCACGAGTTCTTCCGCCGTTCGAAGATCGTTACGGACATCGAAGATGCGCCGGACATCCCCACGAAAGGGAGAAGACCCCTTACACCGGGCTGGAAGCCCTCGTTCGAGACCCTCCTGAACGACCCTTCGGGATATTTCAAATACAGGCTCGGCCTGGAAGGCTGGCTCGCCTACCACCCCTGGCAGGGCGCTTCCCTGGTGAGCGCCCTGCAGACCTACCCGGTCAACAACATATCCAGCTCGAACATCGCGCCGTCCGAGGCGGTGAGAAGCGATATTTATGCATATAAACAGCGCGACGTGGGCCTGGACAGGCTGATGTTCGACCAGGTCTGGAAGCCGGCGGCAAATGCCTACGCCAGGTTCGCGGCGGGACTTTTGGAAATAGAGTATGCGGGGATAGACGCGGAGGTTGCGATGCCGCTGACCAACGGCAGGTTCCTCGTGGGTCTCCAGGCGTCGCTTGTAAAAAAGAGGGATCCCGGCAACGTGTTTGCGTTGAAGACATATGACGTGAAGCAGTATTACGACGTCGAGTTTTTCAATGCCCGCCTCAATATACCGGAGGCGGACATGGCCGTCGACCTGAAAATGGGAAGGTTCCTGGGGAGCGACTTCGGTGCCCGGGTGACGCTGATAAAATACATCAGGGGCGTCACGCTCTTTGCCTGGTACAGCTTCACGGACACTACGGTATTCAAGGACCCCAACAACCGCGGCTACCATGACAAGGGCATAGGCGTGGTGATACCCATCCGGTTGTTCGACGGCACGGACTCCAGGTCTGCCTACAGCTACGCCCTCTCGCCCTGGACCAGGGACGTGGCGCAGGATATCGACCGCTACCGGAACCTCTTCGACGTGATAGGCAGGGACACGAAGATATATCTGCAAAGGGAGAGGAGCATGGCAGAGTGACGAGGCGGCGGCTCAGCGGCGGCACGATTGGTGTGCTCCTGCTGGTCTTCTTCCTCGGGTTTTTCCTGCCGCCCGCGGTAAAGGCGGCGCAGGACGAAACGGCGGAGCTCCTCGATTCGGCGGAATCCCTCTTTAAGGCGATGAAAAGAAGAACTATTCCGAGATCTGGATGGGGCTGACAAAGGCGGCTCACAAGATCATAGCCGGGCAGGTGGTTAAAGCGATGGAGAAAGCCGGTGAAGCGGGCTATTCCGTCGTCCTCGTCGAGCAAGACTTTACCGTGGGCGGCCCTGTTGCCCGATCTTACTGGAACGCGTACCTGGACAGCTTTCACGTCGATTATGTGCTTGAGCAAAGTACGTGGGAAATNNTCTTACTGGAACGCCTACCTGGACAACCTGAGCGTCGATTACATACTCGAGCAAAGCACGTGGGAAATAGGCTTCATCAAGAAAGACAGGGCGGAGATACGCCTCCTCTACAGGAAGGCCGAGAACCCCGCGAGGCTGAAGATGCTCAAAGAAGACGGTCGATGGAAAGTCGGCCTGATGGACCTTCCGCGGCAGGGACTAGGCAGGTGCGGAACGATCGCGTGGAGATCAGGGAATATGCCACGGCTCGAATATCGTCCCGTCTTCAAAAAGCTCCTGGGGCGTGATGGTGTCACGCTCCTTGTTGAGGATGCCCCGATCGTGATATTCGGGCTGCTCGTCGAGGACCCATGCCGCAAGCTCGCTGCATATCCACCGCTTGTCGTCATTCAGGAGCTTCGTCAGGATATCTTCTTTTTGGTCCTTGAAACATTCCGCGATGAGATGGCCGAGGAACGTCCCCTTGAGGGCGTCGGCGACAATCAGGCCATAGTTATACTTCACGCCTTCCTGGGTAAGCGCCAAATTGGCTATCCTGTTCCCGATATCCGCGGTCCAGTCCAGGGGTTTTCTAAAGAAGATCGCGCACTTCGGGTCATCGAAGTATTTGGTGAGCTTCGATTTTTCGACCCCGTCGAACAATGCCTCGATGCACTCGTCTTCACCGGTGACGACGAGTGCGTGAGAAACGGTGATCTCGCTCATTTTCGACCATCTCGTAAAATACGCGATACCTTCGGAGACGAAGGACTCCTTGTAGTACGTGAAGCCGATGTAGCCCCTGTCATGCGTCTTGTGAAATTGCGGCGCGACCGTGTTGAACGTTGCAAGCATAAGTCCCCCCCTATTTCCTTAGCTAGTGCCCATCCGGAAACC
>PLSJ01000384.1 GCA_003165115.1 Syntrophaceae bacterium
AAGAAAGTGGGGCAGGAAGGGATAGGAGAGAAAATGGTCATCGTGGGAGGCGTGATCCCGAACCAGGATGTGGGCCGGCTCAAGGCACTCGGCGTCTCGGGCGTTTTTCCCGGCGGCGCCGCCTTTTCCGAGATCGTGACCTTCATCAATGAGCAGATGGGACGGGCCTAGGAGGAACAATGGGAGTTGCAAAATATACAAAGGATCAGAAAGGCCAGATCACGGACGTGCTGCTCCAGTCAGGCATCCACGTGAAAACGGTCTACGGCCCCGAGGACCTCGAACGGATCGGTCTTTCCTACGAGCGGGACCTCGGCGATCCCGGCGAATACCCCTTCACGAGGGGCATCCACCGGCAGGGCTACCGGAGCAGGGCCTGGACCACGAGGCAATACACGGGCTTCGGCATGCCCGCCGAGACGAACGAGCGTTTCAAGCTGATGATCGCCCACGGGCAGACCGGTTTGAACGTCGCCTTCGACCTCCCCACGCAGATGGGCTACGACTCGGACGATCCCATGTCCGAAGGCGAAGTCGGCCGGGTGGGCATGGCGGTCGATTCGCTCAGGGATTTCGAAATAGCCTTCAAGGATATCGACCTCGAGAAGATAGGATCGGGTCTCACCATCAATGCGGTCGCCTCGATCATGCTTGCCATGTACCAGGCGATGGCCGAGAAGTACGGCTACAGCCCGAAGGTCATCTCGGCGACCCCCCAGAACGACATCCTCAAGGAGATGATCGGCAGGGGCGCGTGGATTTTCCCCGTGGAGCCCGCGGTAAAGCTGATCGGCGACACCATCGAGTACGCGATGAACGTGCTTCCCCGGACGAACCCGGTGAGCGTCTGCGGCTACCACATCAGGGAATCGGGGGCCACCCCGGCGCAGGAGATTGCCTGTGCCATACTTATCGCCAACGCCTATATCGATAACGTCCTCGCGAGGGGCTTCGACGTGGACGCCTTCGTCGGCCGGTTCTCCTTCAACCTCAATGTCTTCGGCAACATGTGGGAGCAGGTGGCGAAGTTCAGGGCGGCCCGTAAGCTCTGGGCGAGAAACCTGAAAGAAAAATACGGCGTCAAGAAAGAGTCGAACATGCACCTGAGGGGCCTCTTCGGCGGAGGGGGATACGGCCTCACGAAGGCCCAGCCGGAGAACAACATCATGCGCGGCGCCTACTACGCCCTTGCCGCCGCCCTCTCCGGCGCCCAGACCATCGCCCTGTGCAGCTACGACGAGGCATACACGATCCCCACCCCCCATTCGGCCATCATATCTCTGCGCACGCTGCAGCTTCTTATGGATGAGATGGGTCTCAGAGACACCGTCGATCCCCTGGCGGGCAGCTACTTCATCGAGACGCTGACCAAGGAGATGGAACAGAAAATCGAAGAAGAAATGGAGCGGATAGAAAAAGTGGGCGGCATCATCCACGCGGTGGCGACAGGCTACGTCCAAAGGCTCGTGGCGGCTCAGGCATACGAGTTCGAAAAGGGCATCCAGTCGGGTGAGCTTCTCAAGGTGGGAGTCAATATCCACACCGAGGGGGAATCGAAAGACGTGGAGCTCCACGAGTACAATTGGGAATCGGCAAAGACCCAGATCGAAGGACTGAAACAGGTCAGGCGGGAAAGGAATAACCGGGAGGTCAGCCGCAGCCTCGGCGAGCTCGAAAAGGCGACCCGTGAGGGCAAGAACGTGATGCCCTTTCTTGTCGACTGCTGCAGGGCCTACGCGACGGTCGGAGAAATGACGGCTATTTTCAGGAATATTTATGGAGAGTTCGATGAGCCGAGCCTGTTTTAGCGGGTAGTACGGCCGCATCCACGCCATAGAAGGGGCAAATTATGGGAAAGACCTTTATGCCCGTGCAGAAAACACGGGAAGAGCTGGCTGCTTTCCAGCTCGAAAGACTCAAATGGACCGTACACCACACGTATCACGGCTCACCCCTTTACCACAAGAAGTTCGAGGAGGCGAACGTGACGCCGGACAAGATACGGACCCTCGACGATCTAAGGCTCCTGCCTTTTACGACGGCCGACGACCTGAAGGCGGGGTATCCTTTCCCGCTCTTGAGCGTGCCCCTGGACGACGTGGTGAGGATACACGCATCGAGCGGCACGACGGGAAAACGAAAGGTCCTCTCCTATACGGCCAAGGACATAGACGACTGGGCCCACTTCTTTGCCCGCTGTTTCGAGATGGCGGGCATGAGCGTCGCCGACCGCGTCCAGATATGCGTCGGCTACGGGCTTTGGACCGCGGGCGCGGGCTTCCAGAACGGGGTCGAGCGCTTCGGCGCCATGGCGATACCCATGGGTCCGGGAAACCTCGACATGCAGTGTGATTTCCTCGTCGATTTCGGCACCACCGTCCTGTGCTGCACCGCCTCCATGGGGCTCCTCATGGCGGAGGAGGTGGAGAAGAGGGGAATCAAGGAGAAGATCAAGCTCAAGAAGGTGATATTCGGGTCGGAGCGGTCGAGCGACGCCATGAGGGCCAGGATCGGGGAGTTGCTCGGCGTGGAGCACATATTCGACATACCGGGGATGACCGAGCTTTACGGCCCCGGTACCGGCCTCGACTGCGTCCATCACCAGGGCATCCACTACTGGGCGGATTACTACATAGTGGAATTCCTAGACCCCGAAACGCTTCAACCCGTGCCGGAAGGGCAGATCGGTGAGATGGTCGTGACGACGCTGCAGAAAGAGGCGGCACCGCTCGTCAGGTACCGGACGAGGGACCTCACTAGGGCGATCCCCGGCACGTGCGCGTGTGGCTCCATCCTGCCGCGCCACGACCGGTTCCTCGGACGCTCGGACGATATGTTCATTATCAGGGCTGTCAACGTCTACCCGGGCCAGATCGACCACGTGCTCTCCTCCATCCCTGGAATAGGGAGTGAGTACCAGGTGCACCTGACCCGGCGCGCGGACGGTAAAGACTACATGGCCATAAAAGTCGAAAGGGGCAAGGAATGCGCCCCCGCCGACGATCCGAAGCGCAAGAAGCTGATAGAAGTCGAGGTAAAGAAGCAGATCATGGTAAGCTGCGAAGCCGATATCTGCTGCTACGGAGAACTGCCGCGCTCCGAGAGAAAGACGAAAAGGGTGTTTGACAAGAGGGACGAATAAAGCCGCGAGGGCTGCTCAATCCTTTTGAGGGGGAGGCTCCATGAGCTTGCTCATGGAGGGGGCGACGCGAGCCCCAGTAATAGCGAGAAAGACGAAAAGGGTGTTCGACAAGAGGGACGAATAAAGCAAGGTGTAACGGGACCACCCACGGAGTTCCATGCTTTTTGAAGGGGAGGCCGGGGCACCGCGAAGCGGGTCGTGGCTCCGGCGATGGAGGGGGCGACGCGAGCCCCCCAATAATAGAGGAGGCACTATGTTCCGGTATGAGTACTACAGGCCCGCCACCATCCAGGAAGCCCTCGGCCTCATGGAGCGGTTCAACGGGGACGCGGTCTACATTGCGGGCGGAACCGATGTGATGGTGCTGCTGAGACAGAAGAAGCTCACACCCAAGGCCCTCATATCCCTGAGAAACATAAAGGAGCTGAGCCGCAAGGAAGAGCTTATCATCGGCGCGGGGGTAACCCACAGGGAGATACAGCAGGACGACGCGATAAGAAAGCGCTTTTCCGCGCTCCACGACGCGGTCTGTCGCCTGGGATCGACCCAGATCAGGAATGTGGCGACGGTCGGGGGCAACATCTGCAACGCGGCCCCCTCGGCGGATACGGCTTGCCCTCTCCTCGTCCTCGACGCGGAGGCGGTGGTCGTGGGGGCGGGCGGGATAAGGCGCATCCCGCTGGACGATTTCTTCGTCGCGCCCGGCAAGACGCTCCTCCAGGGGGGCGAGATACTCAAAGAGTTCACCATACCGGGCCTCACCGCCAATACGGGTTCTGCCTACATAAAACATACGAGAAGAGCCGCCATGGACCTGCCCATCATCGGCATCGCCGCACGGGTGACCGTGAACAAGAACGACCTGCGGTGCAAGGATACCATCTGTGCGACGTCGCGCTCGTCGGAGCTGCTCACCTATTTCGCCGACGAAGATCTCAGGTGCGAGGATATACGGATAGCCATGGGCGTGGTTGCCCCCCGCCCTATCAGGGCGAAGGCGGCCGAGGCCGCTCTCAGGGGGCAGTTGATATCGGAAGAGACCGTCGCACGCGCCGCGGAAATCGCCGTATCGGAGTCCAGCCCGAGGGACAGCGTAAGGGGCGAGGCGTGGTACCGCAAGGAGATGGTGAAGGTGCTCGTCCAGCGGGCCATCATGAAGGCGCTCGATCGGGTCCTTCGCCCGGATGAGATGGTCTATCCGGACCGGTTGTGGTAAGGAGGGAAACAGTGAGAAAAGAATTGTCATTCGTACTTAACGGCGAGGAGGTGTCGGTGGAGGTGGAACCCCACTGGACCCTGCTCTATCTGTTGCGCGAGGTACTCGAGCTGAAGGGGTCGAAGGAGGGCTGCGGTTATGGGGAGTGCGGCGCCTGTACGGTCGTCATAGACGGCAAGGCGGTCAATTCGTGTATCTTCCCCGCCATGGAAGCGGAAGGAAGGAATGTGCTCACCATCGAGGGTCTCCTGCCCAAGGACGGCTCGCTCCATCCCCTCCAGCAGTCTTTTGTCGACCACGGGGCCGTGCAGTGCGGTTTCTGTTCCCCCGGCATGATCATGTCGGCCTATGGCCTGCTTCAGGAGAAGGCCGAGCCGACGGACGAGGAGATCAAGGAGAGCATAGAAGGGAACCTGTGCAGGTGCACCGGGTATATCAAGATCGTCGACGCGATAAGATCAGCCGCGAAGGGGGAATGAACATGGAGCTGACCACCGTAGGAAAAAGGATCGCGAAGAAGGACGCCCCTTCCAAGGTGACGGGGAGCGCCGTGTTCATCCAGGACGTGGCCCTGCAGGGGATGCTCTACGGCAAGATCCTCTACAGCCGTTATCCCCATGCGCGGATCAAGCGCATCGACACAACAAAGGCGGAGGCGCTCGCGGGCGTCAAGGCGGTCCTCACGGGCACCACCATCCCCGCCTTCACCTTCGGCGTCTATAAGGATAATCCCCCGCTGAAAGCGGGAAAGGTCTGTTCCCTCAGGGACGAAGTGGCGGCGGTTGCCGCGATTGATCCGGACATCGCGGAGGCGGCCCTCGACCTGATAGAGGTGGAGTACGAGGAGCTGCCCGCCGTGTTCGACCCCATCGAGGCAATGAAGGAGGGCGCTCCCCTCATCCATGAAAGCCACGTCGGGGGCAAGGAGAAGAAACCGACGAACGTGCTCAACCTGCCCTGGAGGCTGCTCGCGGGTGACGTGGAGAGCGCCAGGAAAGAGGCTGCCTTTGTCGTGGAGGGCACCTTCAGGACGCAGTGGGTAACGCACTGCTGCCTGGGCACCAGCGGCTGCGTCGCCCTTTTCGACGCGGCGAACAACCTGACCGTCTACAGCAACACCCAGATCCCCTCCCTGGCCCAGAAGGACTTCGTCGAAGCCCTGGGCACTTTCGGTTTGAAGAACAGGAAGGTGAGGATCATACAGAGCGTTATAGGAGGCGGCTTCGGGAGCAAGCTCGATACCTACGCGTACGAGTACATCGCGATCCTTCTCGCCATGAAGACGAGACGGCCGGTGAAATTCGTCTTCACGAGGGAAGAGGAATTCCTCGCCACCTCCCCGAGGCAGTGCTCGATCACCCGCATCTCTCAAGGGTGCACGAAAGAGGGAAAGCTCCTCTTCAGGGACATGGAGATGATCCTGGACAACGGCGCCTATACGTCCTGGGGCGCCACCACCCCCTCCGTGATGATGCTCCCCATATCGTCCCTCTATAAGGTGCCGAACATCAAATACGTCGCAAAGTGCGTCTACACGAACAACACCTACAGCCAGGCCATGAGGGGCTACGGGAACCCGCAGGCGACCTTTGCCATAGAGTCCTCTATCGAGGAGCTGGCGGAGGCCGCGGGCATCGATCCCTACGAGTTCAGGATGATCAACGCGAACGAGCCCGGAGAGACGACCCCGCAGCGTTTCAAGATCACCAGTTGCGGCATGAAGGAATGCATGCAAGAGGTGAAGGGCAGGCTCGGCTGGAGCGGGAAAAGGCGCGAGAAGAGCGGCCGCGGGTTCGGCATGGCCACCCTCGTGCACGTGGGCGGCGGCGCCCGCGTCTATAAATCCGATGGCTGCGGTACCATCATCAAGGTCGACGACTACGGAAAGGTCGATGTCTTCACGGGTTCCTCCGACATCGGGCAGGGGTCGGAGACGGTCATTGCCCAGATCGTCGCGGAAGTCCTCGGGGTCCCCATGGACGACATCAACGTCATAAACAACGATACCGATGTCTGCCCCTGGGACGTGGGAGCCCATGCGAGCCGGACCACTTTTGTCGCGGGCAATTCGGCCCTCGGGGCGGCCAGGGAGATCCGCCGGCAGATCTTCGAGGCGGCGGCTTCGGCGCTCGAAGAGGACCCGTCGGGGCTCGAGATCAAGGCGGGCACCATATTCGCCAGGCACAATAACGAAAAGAAGATAGCCCTCGGCAAGGTCCTGCGGAACATACATTATATGCCCGGCGGAAAGATGCTTATGGCCGAATACTTCTACGATCCACCTAACGAGAATTTCGACCGCGAGTTCAAGGGCAACCTTTCGGTCACCTACGCCTACGGCGCCCATGGGGTCGAGGTCGAGGTCGACAGGGAAACGGGCCAGGTGCGGATCATCAATTACGTAGCCGCCCATGACGTGGGCAAGGCCCTCAACCCCATGCTTCTGGAGGGGCAGATATCGGGCGGCGGCGCGATGGGTCTCGGCTACGCGCTCATGGAGAACATGGTCTATAAGGACGGCAGGTTGATGAACCCGAACTACCTGGACTACAAGATGCTCACCGCAAGGGATATACCGCCCATGCAGGCCGTAATCGTCGAGACGGACGAGCAGGACGGCCCCTATGGCGCAAAAGGCATAGGCGAGCCTGGTCTCGTGCCGACGGCGCCCGCCATCGCAAACGCCATATACGATGCAGTGGGGGTGAGGATTCGGGATCTGCCCATCACGGCGGAGAAGGTCCTCGCCGCGCTGAAGGCGCGGAAGGAGTAGAGCGCATTCGGTTCATCCTTTTCATGAGGGGGAGGCCGGGGCACCCGCGAAGCGGGTCGTGGCTTCGCCGGCGGAGGGGGCGACGCGCGCCCCAGTAAAGGAGACATAGCATGGAGGAAAAGTACTACCGCCTGGGCTGTGACATCGGGGGGACTTTCACCGACTTTGTCCTGCTGGACGACAAGACCGGCGAGATAAAGACCGGCAAGTGTCTCACGACGCCGAGAGACCCGTCGGACGCGGTGGAACAGGGCATCAGGACGCTGGAGGCCGTGACCCCTGGGTTCGTGCCGAAGCTCCACGAGCTGATTCACGGCACCACGCTGGTAATCAACGCCATCATCGAGAGAAAGGGCGCGAGGACCGCCCTCATCACCACGAAGGGTTTCAGGGACGTCCTGGAGATAGGGAGGGAGATGCGCTATGCGCCCTACGATATCTTCGCGGAGTTTCCAAGGCCCCTGATACCGAGGAAGTACCGGTTCGAGGTCGATGAGAGGGTCAGGAGCGACGGGACCGTCATCAAGCCCCTCGACCCCGACGAGGCAAGGCGCATCGTGCGGACACTACCCGGCCTGGGCATCGAGTCCGTGGCCGTCTGCCTGCTCAACTCCTTCGAGAATCCTGCCCACGAGCTGATGCTCCTGGAAATCATCGAGAAGGAAGCCCCCGGCATACCTGTCTCCATCTCGTACCACGTGCTGCCCCAGATAAAGGAGTACGAGAGGACCAGCACCACCGCCACCAACGCCTACGTGAAGCCCCTCACCGGAAGGTACCTGTCGAAGCTTGCCGGGAGGCTCGATTCGATAGGCTTCAAGGGAAAACTCTTTATCATGCTCTCAAGCGGCGGTGTGACCTCCGTCGAAACGGCCGCCGAGTTCCCCGTGAGGATCATCGAGTCGGGTCCGACCGCCGCCGTCATAGCGGGTCAGTACTATGGCAAGCACTTCAACATCTCCGAAATGTTCTGCTTTGACATGGGCGGCACGACGGCCAAATCATGCCTCATACAGAAAGGGGTCGCCGGTGTCGTGCCTACCTTCGAGGTAGGCCGCGTGCAGAGGTTCATGAAGGGGAGCGGCCTGACCATCCAGGTGCCTGTCGTCGACCTGATGGAGATCGGCGCGGGCGGCGGCAGCATCGCGAAGGTGAGCAGGATGGGCACGCTCCAGGTGGGCCCGGAGAGCTCGGGCGCGGACCCCGGCCCCTTGTGCTACGGCAGGGGAGGGACAGACCCCTGCGTCACCGACGCCGACCTGCTCCTGGGGTATCTCGATGAGAACTATTTCCTCGGCGGAGAGATGCGGCTCGACAGGGAAGCCGCGCGGCGCGGCGTCATGGAGCGGATCGCGAAGCCCCTCGGAGTCACCTACGAGCAGGCCATCTGGGGCATCCATGACCTCATCAACGAGACCATGGCCGGCGCGGCGAAGACGCATATCGCGGAAAAAGGCGGCAACCCGAAGATCGTCACCATCGCCGCCTTTGGCGGGGCGGGTCCGGTTCACGCCTATGGTCTCGTCAGGAAGCTGGGCGCCCCTCGCCTGCTTGTCCCCCCGAACGCGGGCGTCGGCTCGGCCCTCGGCTTCTTCACCGCCCCGAGGGCATTCGATCTCCTCAGGAGCCACAAAGTCTCCCTGACGAAGGCCCGTTTCGAGGAGATAGAGCAGATCTTCGCCGCCCTCGAAGAGGAAGCCGCCAGGACGCTCAAGAAAGAGAGCGGGGGGGAATCGATCCGGTTCGAGAGGTCCCTCGACATGCGTTTCGTCGGGCAGGGGGCGGAAACGGACGTACCCATTTCGAACGGCCCGTTCTCGAAGATAGAGAGGGCGGAGATTCGCCGCCGTTTCGATGAAGTCTACGAGAAGCTGTACGGGAGGACCTATCCCGACTCTGAGGTGGAGTTCATCAATTTCAAGGTGAGGGCCAGCCTCCCTGAGAAGCTGCTGCAGCTGCCGAAATTGGAAAAGAAGAAGGGACAGACCCTCGAAGACGCGATCAGGGGAAAACGGGACGCTTACTCCCCCATTGCGAAAGACTTCATCCCCTATACCGTGTACGATCGCTACAAGTTGTTTCCGGACGCGGCTTTTCGCGGTCCCGCCATCATCGAAGAGAAGGAATCGACCCTCATTGTGGGGGAAGATGCGCTCGTGCGGACGGACGAGTTCGGATTTCTCTGGGTCGATCTCAAGGAGGCGTGAAAATGGCAACGACGTTCGACCCTATTACCCTGGAGATCCTCTGGCGCAGGCTGATCTCCATCGTGGATGAAGCTGACGGAACGGTCGCCCGCACCGCCTTTTCGAGCCTGCTCCGCGATGCCCACGACTACACCTGCATGTTTACCGACAGGCAGGGACGCGAGCTGGCCCAGGGGTCTTTTGCAACCCCCGGCCAATCGGGCGCGATGGCCCTGGGCATCAAAAACCTCGTCAACAGCCTGTCCGCGGACACGTACAGGCCGGGGGACGTCTTCATCACGAACGACCCGTGGGCGCTGGCGGGCCACCTCAACGACGTCTGCGTCATGAGCCCCATCTTCTACAACGGCACGCTGGTGGCTTTTACCGCCTGCGTCTTCCATCACTCCGATATCGGAGGCCGCGTCTCGTCGGACAACCATGAAGTATTCGAGGAAGGCCTCTTCATCCCTCTCGTCAAGCTCTACAAAGAAGGAGTCCTCAACGACTCGGTGCTCGACATGATCAGGTGGAACGTGCGGACGCCCGATGAGGTCGTCGGCGATATCAGGTCGCAGATCGCGGCCAACCACGTCTGCGCCGAGAAGATATGCCAGATGCTTAAGGAAAATGGGCTCGAAGACCTCGACGACCTGGCCGAGCAGATCATCAGCCGCACCGAGAAGAGCATGAGGGAGGAGATCGCGAAGATCCCGGACGGGGTTTACCCGGCCGAAGGTATCGTGGAGCAGATGACGGGCAGGGGAGACGTCCTGATCAAGGCCGCCGTCGAGGTGAAGGGGAGCGACATCACGGTGGACCTCGCCGGCTCTTCCCCGCAGGTCGATTGGGGCGGCAACGTCGTCTTCAATTTTACCTATGCCTACGTGTTCATGGCCATGAAAAGCATGTTCGGTCCCGATATCCCGAATAACGAGGGCTGCGCCCGACCCATCCGCCTGACGGCGCCCGAGGGGAGCGTCGTCAATTGCCGCTTCCCCGCGGCAGTGGCGGCGCGGATGGTGGTCGGCCACTTTCTCACCGAGATCATTTACAGGGCCTTATCCGCTGCCCAGCCCGCAAAGGTGATCGCGGCCAGCGGCGGCACCCCGGCGGCGATGAATGTATTCTACGGCAAGAGAAACGACGGCAAGCCGTGGCACTCGGTGATAATCAGGGGCGGGGGCATGGGGGCGGGGGCCGCCGGTGACGGCAACTACGTCTATATCTTTCCCGCGAACGGCGCGGGCACGCCCGTGGAGATATTCGAGAACGANNCCTCGCCATGCAGTCCGGCAGGTACGCGTACGCTCCTGAAGGGCTGTTCGGGGGAAAACCCGGCGCGAAGGCCCGGTTCCTCGTCAACGGCGAGCCGGGGAACCCCTACGGCCTGACGCACCTGACACCGGGCGACCTGGTCACCATCGATGCGCCGGGCGGAGGGGGCTACGGCNNCCCTGGAACGCGAGCCCGAGATGGTGGAGGCCGACGTGGCGGAAGGGTATGTGACGCTTGAGCGGGCGGGAAGCGAATACGGGGTCGTCATCGATCGGCAGACCATGAAGGTGAACGTGGAGGCCACGAAGAAGCTGAGGGACGAGGCGGCGAAAGAAAACGGCAGGAAGTCGTAACACCCAGGTCTGAAACTATGATAGAGTGAGGGATAAAAGGGATGTGCATATGTACCAAAGCATTTACGAACTGATACTCTCCTGCCGGGCGAGACTCGTCTACACGGCGGGCGCGCCCGGACTCGAAGTGAATCCGGCCGCGGGGCCGGGCGTTCATTTTGAAGCATGCATAAACGAAAAAGCGGCCTTTGAAATGGCGCTCGCAGGCGCGTGGACCGCCAAACGGACGGCCTGCATCTTCTCGGCGGCGGGTGTCTATGAGACCCTCGACCCGCTGATGAGCTCGGCCTATATGGGGGTGAAAGGAGGTCTTGTCATCGCCTGCGTGAAGGAAGGCGCCCTCGACGTCACCCCTCTCGGCCTCTTTTCGAAGCTGCCCGTCCTTGTCTCCGACGGCAGTCCCGACGGGCTTTCTTCCGCCTTGTCATTCGCCTTCGATCTCTCGGAGCGCTACGAGATCCCCTGCCTGGTGGAGACCCTGCCTCCCTGGGGGACCCTCAAGGGAGGGAAGGAGCCGCGGGAGCCCGCCGGTCGTTCCACGTTCGTGAAGAACCCGTCGAGATGGGCCGCGATTCCCCAGTTCAGGTACGAATTGCACAAGGCCCTCAACGAAAAGATAGACAGGATGCGCGAGGAATTCGAGACCTACGCGGGCAACGTGCAGCTCCTGCGGAGGAAAAAGGGCATCATTACCCACCACGCGTGCGGGGAAGGGGCGCCGGGGGAAGACGTGAGCGTACTGACCCTCGGCTCGGTTTTTCCGCTGCCCGAGCGGCTGGTCTCGACGTTCATCGGCCGGATGGAGGAGGTACGGGTCGTCGAGGGTCCATACGCGTCCATCGCACTGCAGGTGAAACAGAAAGATCGGATAGAAGGCCATGTACGCCCTGAGGGCCGCCATGCCGGTGGAGCGGATGCGGCCGGGGCCAGAGAGGTCCTGTTCGGCCTTACCGTGGTGAGGGATGCGCTCGGACCTGCTTCTTCCCTCAACATCAGCCACGGCATGGTGAAATCAGGGGCGGAGAGTGGCATACTCGCCGTTACCGACGCGGAAGCCTTTCTCCATTCGGGCCTGCCTGCCTTCGTCAACACGCTTTATAACGGGTCGGCCTATCTCCTTTTGATAAAGACAAAAGGCGGAGAGGACGAGCTCGAGCATCTCTTCGGGGGCTTCGGCTTCAGCCGCTGTTTTCGCATCAAGACGGCCGGGGAAATCAAAGACCACTTTGAGGAGGGAAAGCTGACCGTGCTCCTCTATGAAGGCGACTTATGAAATGGGAAATTGTGTGCGCGGGCATCGGGGGCAGGGGTGTCCTCCTTGCCTCGGCGGTATTGATCGAAACGGCGATATCGGCGGGATATAACGCCATGGCCTCCGACGAGCTCGGCATGAGCCAGCGGGGCGGGTCCGTGGTCTCCCTGGTGAAGGTCGGGACGTTCCGGAGCCCTTTTGTGGGCAGGGAGAACGCGGACGTCATCCTCTCCTTTGAAGAGAGCGAATTTTACCGGAATCTCGTGTTCCTGAAAAAAGGCGGCCTCGCCATCGTCAATTCACGCAGGAGCGAATTGCCGCCGGCCGTCGATGCACTGCTCCTCGAAAGGAAGGCCAGATGTTTCATGGTGAACGCCGACGGCATCGCCGGAGGCATCGGGTCGGTACAGGCATCCAATATGGCGATGCTCGGTTTCTTTTCGCACTTCGGCATCGGGCCTTACTCCATCGGGAACATAGTGGGCGCCATGGAGCGGAAAGTCGCTCCGAAGCTCTACGCAATGAACAAGGCGGTCTGTGAGGCGGGGAGAAGCGAGGCCATGCAAAGGTTATGAGTACGGAGGTCTCAGGTTTGAGCAACGTAGAAGTCATGATAGGTAATCAGGCGATCGCCCTCGGGCTGGTCGAGGCAGGTATAGACCTCGCCTCAGCCTATCCGGGCACGCCGAGTTCGGAAATCCTGCCGGCCGTGATCGATTTCAAGAAGAGGACGGGCAGGAACATCCATATAGAGTGGTCGGTCAACGAGCGGGTGGCCATGGAGGTGGCTTTTGGCGCCGCAATGGCGGGGAAGAAGGCTGTCTGCATGATGAAGCAGGTCGGCCTGAACGTCGCCTTTCCTCCCTTCATAAAGGGCCTTGAGGCGCCCATAACGGGCGGCCTTGTCATCGTGTCCTGCGACGATCCCGGACCGCAGTCCTCGCAGACCGAGCAGGACTCAAGGCTGATCGCCACCCTTTTCGGCGTTCCCGTGTTCGACGCCTCTTCTCCGACCGATGCCCGCGGTCTCGCGTCATGGGCCCTCGCCTATTCCGTGCATAAGCGGACGCCGGTCATCCTCCGGTCGACCCACAGGGTGAGCCATGCGAGGCAGGCTGTCCCCCTCGACGCACCGCAGCCTGTGAAGGGCGCGCTCGACGAGGGCCTGAAGCTGTCGAATGGGAATCGCCTGGGCATCGTGACCTCCGGCATGGGCTACAACGTCGTCATGGACGTCCTCGGCGAGCTGGGTCTGGAAAAGGCGGTCTCCCTCTTCAAGGTGGCGCAGATATTCCCTCTCCAGGACGATCTTTTCGCGTTCGTCCGGCGTATGGAGCATGTATTGGTGCTCGAGGAAACGGACGAGGTGCTCGAAGCCATGATCGGCGACAGGAGCAGGGTTTTCGGGAGGTCCACCGGGTACGTGCCCCGGCAGGGCGAACTCACCTACGACGTGATCCGGGACATCGTGCAGGCGGTGGCGCAGAAAGCGGGCGTGGAAACAAGGTCCTTTTCTCCCGACCCGGCGATCGAGGAGGCGGTCAGCACCGTCCCCTTCGCACCGAGGCCGCCGAAGCTCTGCGCCGGCTGTCCCCATCGGGCCTCTTTCTATGCGATGAGGCAGGCTTTTCCGAAGGCCGTCTTTCCGGGAGATATAGGCTGCTACACCCTGGGCACCTCCCAGGGCGCGGTCGACACGTGCGTCGATATGGGTGGGAGCGTCGGCCTTGCCGCGGGCTTTTACGAGGCCTTTCATCAGGACGGTCCCTTTGTGCCCATCGTCGCCTCTATCGGCGACTCCACCTTCTTCCACGCCGCTCTCCCCCTCCTCTACGACTCGGTAAGGAAGGACAAGCGGTATATTCTCGTCGTCGTGGACAACGGCACCACGGCGATGACCGGCATGCAGCCGACGCCCCAGAGCGGCAAGAGGGCCGAAGGGGCGAGCGAGTATGCCATCCCCATAGAAGATGTGGCAAGGGGCTTCGGGGCGGAGTTCGTGAGGGTCCTCGATCCTTACGATATACCGGCCATGATCAAGACCGTGAAAGAGGCCGGGGCCGGCCTGAAACAGGGCGGCAGGGGGCCGGCTGTCATCATCGCGCGGCATCCATGCCTGCTCTATGCAAAAACGGGGAAGAACAAGAACGTCCAACCCCCCGACCTCGCCGCGGACTGCAACGGGTGCAAGAGGTGCATCGACCTTTACGGCTGTCCGGCTTTCCTCTTCGATGAGTCGGAGGGGCGGATAAAGCTGGACGATGACTTGTGCGTCAACTGCGCGACGTGTCTTTTCGTCTGTCCTCAGAAGAAGAAAGTGAAACGCGGGTGAGCAGGCCGGGCGCTGAAAGAAAGGGGGCCGAAAGAGGCCCGCGAGCGGTGTTACAAAGACCGAAGATAATCAAGGAGGTCGACGTGAAAAACTTTCTGCTGTGCATTACTGCATTAGTGGCGTTTTTTGCCTGCATCCTCGGGCATGCCCTGTCAGTTTCCGCGGAAGATGTCATCAAGGTGGGCGTCGTCGATACCTACACGGGACCGGCGACAACCTATACCGAGGACGTGCTCGACGGCTTCAAGCTGGCGATAAACCAGGTCAACGCGAGGGGCGGCGTGCTCGGAAGAAAGATCGTCTTCCTCATCCGGGACGACAAGTTCAAGCCCGATATCGCCCTTGAGATGACCAAAGACCTCGTCATGCGGGAGAAGGTCGACCTCATCATAGGATCCACGAACTCGGGCGGCGCCCTCGCAATGTCCGACTTCGCGCGGAAAGAAAAGATCCCCTTCATCGTCACCGACGCGAAGAGCGACAAGATCACCGGTGAAAAAGGCCACCGCTACGTCTTCAACACGAACGAAAACACGATGATGATCGGAAAGGCGACGGCCCTGGCTTTGTCGAAAAAGCCCTATGTGAAGTACTGGATCATGGGTGAGGACTACGAGTTCGGTCACGCATGTGCCGACGGCATATGGAATAACCTCAAGGCCCTCAGACCCGACGTGCAGCTCCTCGGCCAGTCATGGAGAAAGGTGGGGGAGACCGACCTGGCGCCCTATATCACCCCCGCGATGAACGCGCGGCCCGACTGCATCATCAGCGCTGCCGGCGGCGGCGGAGTCGTCAACTTCCTGAAGGCGGTCAAGGCGATGGGCCTGGAGAAGAGGATCCCCATCTATCAGCACTACGCGACCGACACGATTGCCCTTCGCCCCCTGGGTCTTGACGCGCCCGAAGGCATCATGGGCAGCGCGAGCTACGAATTCTACTACCCCAACATCGCGGAAAACAAGGCCTTCTCGGATGAGTTCATGAAGACCTACAAAAGGTATCCGGGATCGACCGCTTTCTATGGCTATGTGGCCGGCACGCTCATCGCGAAAGCCTATCAGAAGGCCGGAAAGGTGGACCCCGAGCGCTTCATCGACGCCATGGAAGGCCTCGTGGTCGACACTCCCGTCGGCAAGCTCCAGATGCGCGCCTGCGACCACCAGCTCATCCTGCCCATGTACTACGGCGTCACGAAGAAGGTCGCCGGCTATAACTTCCTGATCGGATCGGACATGGTGACGATCCCCGGGAAGGACTACCTGCCGACGTGCGAGCAGATAATGAAGCTGAGAGCGGGGGGCAAATAACCAACTCGCGCCGCTTAAGACCTTAAGATAAGGGATTACCGGCGAAAATGATCGAATCCTGCGGCGTCGAGGGGGATTTTCCGGCCGCCGGGCAGGACCATGTCGATCCCCCGCCCGGCGGTGATCCGCCCCACTTCGGTCAACGGTACGGCCGAGCATCGCGCAGCCACGGACCGAAGGAACGGCACGTGGCGCGGGTCGCACGTGATGACGAGCTCGTAGTCGTCGCTCTCGCCGAGGATGAACTCGTAGGGGTCCCGGCCGAGGATGCGCCCTGCCTCGCGGACCGCCTCGTCGACAGGTATCTCTTCTTTGACTACCTTGGCCCCCACCCCGCTCGCCTCGCACACGTGGCCGAGGTCTCCGGGAAAGCCGTCGCTCGTATCGGTCATGGCGGTAACGTACCCCGTCTGCGCGAGCAGCCGCCCCACGCGGGCCCTGTGAGAGGGCGTCGTGTAGGCGCTGACTAACGGATTATCGGCCAACCCCGCCTCATGCGCCCCCCGAAGCAAGAGCTGCAGCCCAGCGGCTGCACGCCCGGGGAAACCCGTGACGAGAACGGCGTCTCCATGCCTCGCCCCGGACCGGCGCACGGCTTTCCCCTGCTCCACCTCGCCGATCAGGGTGATGTCGATGACCATCCCGTTGCCCGATCCGGTAAGATTACCTCCGATGATGGAGGCATCGAGCGGGTTCAGCTCATGGAGGAACCCTTTGTAGAGCGCTTCCACATCCTGGACAAGCGTCTGTGCCGGAAGCCCGAGGGAGACGAGGGCATAGAGCACATCCCCGCCCATGGCGCCGATATCGCTGATATTCAACGTCATGGCCCGGCGCCCTATATCGAAGCTGCGTGTGTGTGCGGGCAGGTAGTGACGGCCCTCCACCATGGAGTCGCACGTGACCAGAAGCTCGTAACCGGCCCGGGGAAGAAAGGAGGCCGCATCGTCTCCTATACCCGTGGTGACGCGCCCTGACCGGCGGCCATCCGTATCGAGAAGCGAGCCGATCCTGCGGATGAGTCCAAACTCTCCGATATCGGCTACTCTTTCCGCCATAAGGGTCGGACCCCTCCTAGTCCAGGTAGAGCGATACCAGCCGTTTGCTCTTGATGTCCGCCAGCCCCTTGTCGGTGATCCTCAGAAAAGGGAGACCCGTGAAAGGTATGGTCTGGAGCGCCAGAAAGGGCTTGGGCATGGTCGACCCTATCTCCGCCATCCTCACGTCGAGCTCTTTTATCTTCTTCGCGTTCTCTTCCAGCGAGCACTCCGGGATAAGGCTGAACACGGGCATGGGGAACTCATAGCTTATTTTTCCCTTCCGTGATATCACATAGCCCCCCTGAAGGTCTATCAGGCGGTTCACCACGCGTGCCATCTCCGCCTCCGAACTCCCCACGACGAGGATATTTCCCGTGTCCCAGGTAAGGTTGGTGGCAAAGGCGCCTTCCTTTATGCCTGTC
>PLSJ01000074.1 GCA_003165115.1 Syntrophaceae bacterium
GGTATGCCGAGCCGTTCGAGCTTCGCGTGGTCCTCCGCGCTCCTTGCGGTGTTCGACCCGCAGCAGAGCACGGCGTTGATGACCGCGTCCACCCCGGCCTTCTTTATCGCGTTGTAGTCCGCGCGGTTGTGGTAATGCGTGGCGACCGTTATCGCGTCAGGGTGCCTCGGCCACACGTAGTCGAGCGATTCCCACGTGACCGGCCCCTCGGCCGTGGGCCTCTTTATGAAGTGCTTGAACTTTATATTCGGGTATTTCTTCTTTAGCAGGTCTTCGATGGAGTTCATAAAATAAACGCTGTTCGATTTGTTCTGGTTTAAAAGTCCTATCGTCTTCCCGTCAAGGCTGTCAAGACGGGGCGCCGGGTTGTAGAACCCTTCCGCCCGCTCGGCAAAAGGATTGAGCACTTCGAGTGTCTCACCCTTCGGTGCCGCAAGCCCCGGACCGGCGAGTGCGGACATGGTCACGAGCAGGGCGCCGGCGAAGAGCGCCAAAACCGTTTTCGTTCTTGGAACCCTCTTCATCGCTTCTTCTCCTTTTTCGTTCGCCCGCCCCATTGACGTGAGGCGGGGCGTTCTCTCTTACTTCTTCGGATCCGTCATCTGCTGTTTCACCCCGCGTCCTGGGGAGATCACCTCCTTTAAGCATCAGTGCCATCCGGCCGACGGTTGCGACCGTCAGCACTGCGTCTCGTATTCCCTGCGCTTCTGCTGCTCCGGGCCGGGCGCGTCCGGCGCGGGCGTCCAGGGGTCCTCGGGCTTTTGCGGCTGCGTCTGCTGCTGTCCCGCGTCTTTCCCCGCCGGCGCCTGCTGCGCAAAGGCCGGGTCTGGGACAGACGCGAAGAGCGCATAGAGGGCGCCGGCGGCCAAGAGGACCGGGACCGCTTTCAACTGTTTTCCGATATTCATGGCTTCACTCCTTCCTTATATTCGGGCCTGACCGGCCCGTCTATCTCTTTATCTCGCGCGCAGCCCAGCCGCCGTGGCTCGATTTACCGATGAAGCAGCCGTGACCGCCCACAGGCGCGCCTGCGACCAGGACGAAAAGGTCCGTGTCGGCAGTCTCTCCGTTGATGATCGGGTAGTCGACCGGCGGGTCCCAGTACATCGTCCTGGTCAGCCCCATGGTCCTTGCCCTTACCCTGCCGCCCCTGGTCGTAAGGCCGTTCTTCTTGATCTCGTTATAGATGTCCGGCCTGAACCCGGTGTGGAGCAGGTAGTCCTTCACCTTCGCCACCGTGAAGCCGTCGTTCGCCAGTATCCGCGTATGCTCGGGCGCAAACATGATGATGCCCGTCCCCCTGCCGCCGCCTTGCAGCGTAAGCTCGGCGAGGGCGTCGCCGAAGTTCCGCAGCAGGCCCTCGCCGGAGATCGGCTGCGTCGGCGAGTCGAAGGGGGATATGCTTATCGGCCCCTGGGTAGGCATGACGAAAACAACGTTCTGGTCGGGCTTGAAGCCGAGCTGAACGCTCATCAGGTCCCAGTCGCCCTCGACCTTCGGGTAATCCTGCGCGAGCACCATGGAATAGTCGGCGGGCAGGTAGTACGTGTGCTGCTGGAAGCCGCCGGGCGTGTCGCAGCCCCCGATGTTGCGTATGCAGAGGCTCAACGCCCGCCCTATCGTAGAGTTGGCCCGGTTGCCCGGCCCCATGACGCTCCACGAGTAGTTGAGTCCGAGCTCCTTGACTATGGGTCCGTTTATCACGATGAGCGGCGCATTGCCGGGGTCGGTCGTCGCCGCCGAGCCGTCGAGCATCACCTTCTTGTCGGAAGCCGCCTCGACTGCCGCTATGATGACGTCCAGGTACTCCGGTTTCGCGCCTGCCATGACCGCGTTGATCGCGATCTTCTCGACCGTCCCCTTCGTGAAGAAGGGCGGCACGTATGCCACGATCTCGTCCGGGTTCCTGCGCGTCCCCTTCAGCATCGCCTTTACGCGGTCGGGCGTGGGCGGGACGACGGGGAAGCCGTCGGACCACCTGTGCTCCATCGCGTAGGCGTACCATGTCTCGAGGACGTCCTCGCCCTTCTTCGTTTTTATGTCTATCACGTCGGGCTTGAACTGCCGCTCCATCTTCGCCGCCGTCACTGGCCGCGTGAGGGCGTAAACTATTTTCGGCATGGTTTCGTCCACGATCGCGTTCAACGTCTCCCTGTCCGCCTGGGATGCCGCGGAGGGCACCACCGCCGTCGCGACACCGGAAAGGCCGAGACCTATCGCCCTGGTATGCGCTTCGTGCTCGAAGCGGTCCGTAACGATGTCCACCGTTGGTACCCCTCTCTTTTCAAGCTCTACAAGGTCGTACACACTGTACGACGTGCAGGACCCTCAGGACGACATCGCCATGACGACGGCGTCCGGTTTCTGGGCCATCAGCCTGTCTATATCGCCGGGCCTGTCGTAGGCCTTCTTTGCCCATATCGTCCCCTCTTTGCCTCCGAGGATTGTGATATCCCTGAACTGCTTCTTCAGGTTCTCCGCCAGGCGCTGCATGACCTCGAAGGCGTTCGCGCGTCTCGCGACGTAGAGGCCTATTCGCTTGCCTTCGAGCGTGTCGAGTCTCGCGGCGGGGGCCTTGAGCTCCGTTTTCGGCTCCCCGACAGGGTTCATCACCTTTAGCGTCTCGGCGGATGCGGCCCACACGGCAAACAGCATCGCCGCGAGGAGCGCCGCCGCTGTTACAGAGCGTCTTCTCATCATTTATCCTCCTGCAGAAATCACGTCAAACGGCTTCTAAGATTTACAACCATTCTCATCTCCGCCGGGCATAGCCTTGCCAAGGCATCGGTCCGGAAAGCCGGTGCACTGCCGGACGGCGAAGGACCGAACTGGCGGCAAGGATAGAGCGACAGGTATTAACTGTCGACTGGCAATCGTTGTGGCCTCCTGCCATCGAAACGGAGCATAAGGCCGCTATTCCCCCGGTATGGGCCGGTAGTAGCGACAATGGAGGGTCTTTAGATGATAGACGGCCTTTCCCCGGTCCAGCCGGCCCCTTACAAGGCCGGAGGAACGAGGCCTAGAGGAGGGGAGCGGCGGAGGGCGGGATCGGGGGTCTCACGGACCCCCAGGCGACCGATCAGATAATCATCATATGTCTGTTCAGGATCACGATTCTTCAAGCCCCCGTCGATGTTGTGTCTCTTTTTACTACCACAACCGAAGCGAATCCGTCAAGTCGCTCCCACTGCCGAAACCAACCGCCGTGCATCTCCTTGTCGCCCCTCGAACACCGAATTGCAATCTCTTAACATTATATCTCCTATGTAGCCCTTTCGGCCTGCGTCTGTTTTTTCCTACCTAACCTTGACATAACTTAATTCAAAAAGACCCGGTTCTGCCATCTGCAAAGACCTTTGTGCCGCAAGGGCCTCCTTTGCATGACGTAATTTTCACGGCATACCGGCACTCATCGAATCAGGGTCGCCCCGGTACCGGTGAGTATGGCACTTCCCGTTTCTGTCCCCAGCGTATTCAACCCTTCCACAAAGCCTTTCATGGCTTCGGCGGACCGGATTTCCTGAGGATAGTCCGTTCCGAAAACCAATTGCGTGGGCTTCAGCTCCAGAAGGGCTGCCATCACGGCATTGATATGTCCGAAAAAGCCGCCTGTATCGAAGTAAATCTTGTCCAGGTAATAGTCGAAGGGCTTGGGCGGATTCTTGCCGTGCCGGGGGTCGCCGGCGGTGCCCCAGAACTCCCTGTCCTGGTACTTGCGCACCCTTCCCAGGAGCGCCGCTATGCCTCCGCCCAAATGGGACATGACGACCTTCAGGCGAGGGAACCGCTCCAGGATGCCGCCATTGATCAGACGTATAGTGCCCATAACCAGGTTGAATTCGCGACCCACGGCGCGGGCAAGGTCGAAATCCTCGAAGCTGCCGACGGCCGGCACCGCAAGGCAGGGATGGATGAACAGGAATGTGCCCATCTCCTCGACCGCCTGGTAAAACGGATATAGCTCGTCCGAATCCAGTTCCCGTCCTTCCACGATGGACGCCATTGCGACGCCTTCGAACCCGAGGTCGTTCACCGCCCTTTTCAGTTCCCTGAAGGCCTCGCTGCCCCCGAGGGGAGGAATATGGGCCAGGCCCTTGATCCTGGAAGGGAAGCGTTTTTCCCACAGGACCAAGTCATCATTGATCATCCGGCAGATATCCAGGTTGCCCCCTTCTATGCCGGGGGCGCTCGATATGTAGGCCCGGTCGACTCCGGCCAGGTCCATGGCTTTCACATGTTCTTCTATCTGATACAGCCGGGGATGAAAGGAATAAGAAGGGATCCCGTTGCTATACACCAATTTGAACGTTTCGTTCCCCAGCCTGGCTTTGACAAGCTTCTCGGGGGCATAATGGATGTGAAAATCCGCGATCATATCTTAACCCTCCTGTTTTCTTGAGTGAATCGAGGCCGGTCGTCTTCGGCCATCCCCTAGAGCATCTCCATCGGGAAGACGATGCTTATCGCCTCCTCCGGGCAATCCATACGGCACGTACCGCAGTGCCAGCACTCGTCAGGGTACCTCAACTCCGGCAGCTTCTGACGCGGATGAAAGACGAAAAGATCACCCGGACAGTTGTTATAGCATTTTCGGCAACCTTTGCACTTGTTTATATCGATGACCGGCGGCATGTCAAATCCTCCCTGTGTTGTCGACAGTCGGCCTTAACGAAACCTCTATCCCCCGCGGGCCGGCTTTGACGATCGTCATGTCCTTGAAACTCCCTTCGTCCGTGCTCGGATAGTCGGCACGAAGGTGAGAGAGACCCATTCTGCTTTCACGTCTCGCGAGCGCCGATTTCGCCACGATCTTACCGACCAGAAGCAAATCCTGGAATTCGAGTGTTCTCATGAGCTCATGGAGGTTTTCGGCCTTGATCTCATCGACTCGCTGTCCGAGTTCCTCCAGCTTTCCGATGCCCGTCTCGATTCCCCGTTCGTTCCTCACGTAGCCCACGTAATCGCCCATGATCTGTCTCAACCTGTCCTCAAACTTTTTGTAGTTTACACCCTGGGCCCTATTATAGGGGGCGTACACGCGCTCCATCTCTCCTGCGACCTGCTCCTCGCAGCCCGAATCGAACCTCGATGAATCCCGGCACACCCGCGCCGTCTCCTCACCGACCGAGTAACCGGTCGCAAAGGCGCCGGAGAGGGCGAAGGAAGGCACGGTACATGCGCCGGCCGCATAGAGGCGGTCGATCGTGCTCTTGCCCGTCCGGTCGATGACTATCCCGCTTACGGAACCCGTGAAGCCCGCCATCTGCATTTCCGAAACCCCTACCTCCAGGAGATCGCGGTCGAGGCGCAACCCTTTTTGCTCGATGTACATGACGAGCGTGTCCTTGTCGACCGGGAGCAGGTTGTTGGTGAGGTGAGACAGCGCGTCTTTCGACAGGTGGCGGACGTCGATGTAACAGGGACCTCGCCCCTCCGAATACTCGCGGAAGGTACCCAGGGCGAGCGTGTTCCTCGGTGCGCCCTCGCCCATGGGGTGGTATTTCTGCATGTACCGTTCCCCTGACGAGTTCCAGAGGTAGCCCCCCATACCGGTGAATGCGTTCAGGCCCGCTGCGCTGAAGCCCTTGGGCACGACCGTCACCGCGGCTATCTCCATGTTGGCAAGCTCGGCCCCCGCTTTGTATGCCGTCACGTAGCCGACGCCGTTGTTGAACGGGCTCATCCAGGTGTTGAAGGCAAGGCCCGATGGATTCGGCCAGAGCCTGGTGGCGTCGCCGACCGCGAGGATGGTCGCCTTTGCGCGGGCCTCGTAGAATTCACCGGTTCTCACGTTGAACCCCATCGCGCCGAGCACCTGCTTCCCATCGCAGATGAGACCCGTCACGCTGGCCCGGTTGATCACGGGTATTTTCCGTTTCCTCAACTGGGTCGCGAGGGCGGGCTTCAGGTGCTTTCCCTTGAAGTTTATATAGTAAGGACCGGGCTGGCCGAAAGACTTTGTCCTGATGAATGTGTCCGTTGACCGGTCTCGCATCTCGATACCGTAGGACTCAAGTCTCTCAATGATCTCTCCTATGCGACGTAGATGAAGGTTCCTGGCGATATCGACGTCGATGAGACCCTGGGAGAGACGTACGTAATAGCGGGCAAACGCCTCGTCGGTATCCCATTCTTCGCCACTATTCAGATTGGCGAGAAAATGGTCGTTGCCTGCGCCCGCATCCCCACTGCGTACGACCGCCGCTTTTTCGAGTATGAGCACCTCCGCGCCCCCATCATGGGCTGCGATAGCGGCCATGCAGCCCGCCACTCCTCCTCCTACGACGAGAACGTCTGTGTGGAATATCTTTTTTTCTGCTTTCATCGTTCACCTCCAAGGCTGAACCATTTTATACTCACGCAAAAAGGATACGACCGGCAAAGAGGAGGCTCTTTCAGTTGGCCGCGGGCACAACCACAGGCCTTGCGTCGGCCTGCCGCGTCTCCCTCTCGTCAATCTTCTTAAATAGCGGGATCATGACAACCGCGCCCATTATCACCATTACCTTTGTATAAACGATGGCTACTATCACCGCGAGGGGGCCGAAGTGCCTCGCGGCTATTGTCATGGTCAGCGCTCCGTTCGTGATCGCAACCTCGAAGCAGGCCGCTTTCCGCTGCTTCATATCGAAACCGGCCAATTTCGATATATAGTACCCCATTGCATAGGAAACGACAGCAAGCAGGATACAGCCGCCGCCGAGATACGGGAGAATATACAACTGCGCGAGCACGATGCCTGCCCCCCTCGATATGGTGCCCATCATGATGAAGCCGAGGCATATGACGGCAATGGCCCCGAGGACCGGCTTGAGACGGCTGAGATGCTTCACGAAGACCGAGCCAAGGATGCTGCCCAGACCAACGGGCAGGATTACCATCTCCAGAAGATCCTTGAAAATCCCGACTGCGTCGACATGGGTCATACTGCCGGCAAGCAACAAGGTGATGAGGGGCAGCAAAAACGGCGAAAGCATCGTATTGATCGTCGTAACCGAAACCGAGAGGGCCAAATCCCCTTCGGCGACCATGGTAAGCGTGTTTGAGGCCCCTCCGGTCGGGGTCGCGCCCAGAAGGATCATGCCGATCGCCAGAGCCGTGCCCGTCGGCCCCGGGAGAAGCTTGATAAAGCTCAGGTAAGCAACGCCATAGGCGGCCAAAGGCACGCACACCCAGCGCATGATGATCGAGATTCCGATTACCTTGGGGTTCAATACGATTCGTTTCCAATCCTGGGAATTGATCGCGAGGCCCATAACGAACAGAGAAGCTATCAGAAAATAAGCGGTCCAGTCCGCAACAAAGCTCTTTGACACCGTGGGGTGGAACAGATAACCATAGAGGATCATGAGTGTAAGGATGCTTGAGGAAGACACGCTGACAAAGTTGCTGAGCCTCAGCCAAAGCGGAGATAAAAGTAAGTTCTTGCCGCCGCTCCTGAAGGCGAAATATCTGATGAGTATCGAGCCGGCCAACAATACCGTCGTCAAAGCGGTCGCCCAGGGTATTGCCCCGGCCGCCATCCCGACAAACCGCGAGACGACAAGGCCTGTCACGCAGCCTATGGCTGCGGAGACACCCGAAATAACCTTCAGCACTTTCATCGTTGAGCTGTCGGTATCCGACGCCATCAAATACTCCTCCTCGTTGTTCTCTTCCGGCCCGGATTACGTGGGTTGGCTGGAACATGCATATGTACACACCAATGTCTGCTTTCGGGTGACGACTATGGGGAATACTCTTCTTTATTCCTCCGATGTTTGTCAAGAGAAAACCTTGCCGGAAACTTTCCGGATTATCAATCGGATTGACATCGGCTGATAGTCGAACGACCTTTCGCCCCAGTTAAAAATGGATAAAGCTGAACCGCTGTCGCACTTGACCGCAATGACGTTCAGCTTGATTTGACCTCCCTCTTATGTTATAAAATTCACAAACGGGGTTTATAAAGCGTTGGGGGTAGAGTGATGAGTAATTTTTTGGATAAGCTCCTTATCAGGATCATGGAGAAACAGGACCTGGATTTCATCGTCAATATCGACACGAAGGTGCTCGGGGAGACCCGCCGGGACTATTGGGTGACGAAGATCGTCAAGCAAGCGGAGTCGAGGCCCCACGACGGCTCCCTCGTCGCCGAGATAGATGGAAA
>PLSJ01000422.1 GCA_003165115.1 Syntrophaceae bacterium
CAAACAGTACAAGAAGCTCTTTGAGCTTGAGAACGTGAAGCTTACCTTCACGGAAGGAGCAATCCGGGGTATAGCCAGAGAGGCGATGAAGAAGAAGACCGGGGCGAGAGGTTTGCGGTCGATCATGGAAAAAGTGATGCTCGACGTGATGTACGAGCTGCCGTCCATTGCCAATGTGAAGGAATGCGTGGTGAGCGAAGAAGTCATCGTCAACCATGAGAAGCCGATCCTGATCTACGAGGAAGAGGCAGAGATTGCCTAAAGCGCTTTGCCTTTACTTTTGCCCGCAGACTTGTTATAAATAGTGGACAGGGGCGGGTAGCTCAGCGGGAGAGCATCGGCCTTACAAGCCGGGGGTCACAGGTTCGAACCCTGTTCCGCCTACCATAGCGAAGTGAAAGCGCACTACGCGCGCCATCCGGCGCGCGAGTTGAAGATACAGCGGGGACGTAGTTAAGTTGGTTATAACGCCGGCCTGTCACGCCGGAGGCCGCGAGTTCAAGTCTCGTCGTCCCCGCCATTTTTTAAGCCGATAAAAAGAGGGGGCAGGATATCCTGCCCCCTCTTTTTATGCCGTAGCCTGTAAACGACGCGGATGTTTTCCGGATGGAGCTTTCATGGTATCGGTGATCGTCACTACCTACAACCGGCGCCGCTTCCTTGGCGAGGCCCTTCAATCGGTTTTGAGCCAGGATTACGGCGACAGGGAGATCATCGTGGTCGACGACGGCTCTACCGACGGCTCGCGGGAGGCGGCCGGCGGGCTGTCCGTCGGGTACGAGTGGAAGGAGAACGGCGGGGTAAGCTCTGCCCGTAACCTCGGCATCAGGCGTGCCCGGGGGGACTACCTCGCGTTTCTCGACGTGGACGACCTGTGGCGGAAGGACAAGCTGCGCGTCCAGGTGTCGGCCATGGAGGCGGGCGGCTACGGGATAAGCTACACGGACGAGGTATGGCTCAAGGATGGCCGGCGGCTCAACCAGAAGAAGAGGCACCGCAAATACTCGGGCCATATCTACGAGCAGTGTCTCCCCCTGTGCATCATCAGCCCCTCTTCCGCGGTCATAAAGAAGGAGATATTCGACGACGTGGGTCTCTTCGACGAATCCCTGCCGGTATGCGAAGACTACGACATGTGGCTCCGCATCTGCAGCCGCTACCCGGTCCTCTTTATCCCCACTCCGCTCATCGTGAAAAGGGGGGGACATGCGGACCAACTGTCGCGAAGCTACGAGGTAATGGACAAATACCGCATCAGGAGCCTTGCAAAAATACTCGAATCAGGGACGTTGAAGGACGATTTGAGGCTGTGCACCCTGGCGGAGCTGAGACAGAAATGCGCGATCGTCGGCCAGGGCGCAATGAGGCGGGGAAGACCGGAGGAAGCGGATTACTACCGCTCCCTGCCCGACAGCATTGTTCCGCTTTAGGCGCCTCACCGGTCCCGACGGCTGAAAGCTTCATTATTTTTCCCGGCTGCCCGCTTTGCCCGACAGGAAAGGCGAAAGACTCACGCTGATCTGTTCGGCCGTTGTTTTCACCTGGTCGATGACCCTGGGCAGCTTCTCGTCGCTCAGCGAATTCGTCAATCCCACCACCCAGACGCCGGCAACGGGGAAATGGCCCGAATAGACGAGAGCGCCCACGGCCCTCACGCCCTTCATGTACTCTTCGAGATCCACCGCGTATCCCCGCGTGCGTGTCAGCTCGATCTCCCCCAGGAGCTGCTCTATGTCGACGATGCTGTTCTCCGTATACCTGCGCAGGCCTTTCTGCGAAAGGAGATCCACCACTCCTTCGTTGTTCATCGCCGAGAGGAAGATCTTGCCGACCACGCCCGCGACGAGAGACATATGCGTGCCCAAAGACGACGATATTTTAAATTCCTTCTGCGGCTCCAGTATGTCGATGAGCTTTACCGCCTCATCCTCCCTGATCCCCAGGAATACGGTCTCGTCCACCGCCTCCAGGAGCCGCTCCAGGTACGGCCGGGCGGTGACGACGACATCGGTGGTCCTGAGGATTTTTTTTGACAGCTCGAAGAGCGCGCTTCCCGTGCTATACTTTTTGCTCGAGGGGTCCTTCACGAGAAACGCTTCCTCTTCGAGCGATTTCAGAATGCCGAAGGTCGTGCTCTTGCTGATCGAAAGAAACCGGGCGATATCCGTTACCCCGAGGGGTTTCTGCTCCTTGACGATGAGCTTTATGACCTCGACGGCTTTCTTGAGGATGGGCGCATTGTACATAAATTCACTATACCGAATCGTGATAGGTATGATGATACCGTCAGCCGTAAGCCCCTGTCAACATAATTATCGATGCACGAAGCCTTGACAGTATAGCTAAACGTGATATAATTTTGCCATCAGTTTAGAATAGTGAACACGACGCTTTTGTGTAATCCGCCCGCATGGGAACCCATACGATGAGCCAATACAGGGTAAAATTCCTGCCGATCGACAAAACCTTCCCCATAGAGGACAACGAAACCATCCTCGAGGCGGCCATGAGGTCGGGCATCCATATCAACGCGAGCTGCGGCGGCAACGGCGCGTGCGGAAAATGCAGAATAAAGATACGTGAGGGTGAAACGCGCTCACCGGCCCATCCCAAAATCGCGCAATGGGAATACGATGAGGGGGTGCGCCTCGCGTGCATGACCCGTCCCCACGGCGACCTGGTCGTGGAGATCCCTTTCGAGTCACAGGTCGACAGGGTGGCTTTGAAAAAAAGGAAAGGGCCTTCCCATATCCTTTCGGCCATCGATGTGGACCGCCTGGTCCAGGGGTGGTCGGTCGATCCTTCGGTCTTCAAGAAGTACGTCGAGCTGCCCCCGCCTTCCCCCGAAGACAACCTGAACGACCTCGCCAGGCTGACCAGGGAGATCAGGAAGACGCACCTCATGAGCGACGTCTCGGTGGATTTCAGGATGCTCAAGACGCTGGCCGCGACGTTGAGGAAGGCCGACTGGCGGGTGACGGCCACCATCGTCCTCACGAGAAAAGGGTACACGCTGATAAACGTCGAGCCCGGCAATACCGAGGAGCGGAATTATTCGATCGTGATCGACATCGGAACGACGACGGTCTGCGGCCAGCTCCTCGACCTCGCGCGCTGCCAGGTTTACCGGCGTACGCAGGGTCCGGACAACGGGACGCAAGAGTGCACGCTCGCGGAGACGGCCGATTACAATGCGCAGATAAGCTACGGCGAGGATGTCATATCGAGGATCGTCTTTGCCCAGAAGCCCGGGGGACTGAAAAGGCTCCAGGAAGTGATCGTCTCCACGATCAACGGCGTCATCCGGGAATTGCTGGAGATGAGCGGCATCGAGGTGGAGCTGGTATCCCATCTCGTGTTCGCGGGCAACACCACCATGACGCACCTGGTCCTCGGTCTCGACCCCAAGTATATCATGATGAGTCCCTACACGCCGACCTCGAACTTTATCCCTCCCGTCAGGGCAATCAACATCGGCCTGAACGTCAAGGACCATGTGTTCACCTACATCTTTCCCGGTGTCGCCTCCTATGTCGGCGGAGACATCGTGGCAGGCGTGCTCGGCTCGGGCATTTTTCAACGCGACGAGGTCACCCTTTTCATCGACGTGGGGACGAACGGTGAGATCGTTATAGGCAACAAGGACTGGCTGACGTGCACCTCCTGCTCCGCCGGCCCGGCCTTTGAAGGGGGCGGCATAAAATTCGGCATGAGGGCAGGCAGCGGGGCCATAGAACAGGTAAAGATCAACCCCTCGACCTACGAGCCGATGATTTTGACCATAGGCAGGGCAAAGCCCGCCGGCATATGCGGATCGGGGCTGATAGACGGCGTCGCGGAGCTCTTCGAGGCGGGCGTCATCGGTCAGAACGGCAAGTTCAACCGCGACCTGCCGACCGCCAGGGTAAGAGAAGGGGAAAGCGGCTGGGAGTACGTGCTCAGCGATGCTGCCGAGAGCCAGATCGGGAGGGACATAGTCCTGACCGAGGCCGATCTCGACAACCTGATCCGGGCAAAGGCCGCCATCTACGCGGGTTGCAAGACGCTTCTCGACAGCGTGGGGCTGCGCTTCCAGGATGTGGAAAGGGTCATCATCGCCGGCGGCTTCGGCCACTCCATAGACCTGGAGAGGGCGCAAACGATCGGCCTCCTGCCGGACGTGGCGGTCGATAAGTTCCTTTTTGTCGGCAACGGCTCCCTGCTGGGCGCCCGGTTGCTCTCTTTCTCGCGTGAGATGCTGAAGCAGACCGAACGGATAGCCAAGACCATGACGAACATCGAGTTGTCGAATAATCCCGCGTTTATGGATGAATTTATCGCGGCCCTCTTTATCCCACATACCGACGAGAACGCGTTTCCGCGCGTGATCGAACAGATTCGGAACAAAAAGGAGCAGGTGGAACCCCATGTCTGAGATTTTTGCGTTTGCCGGCAAAGGCGGGGTGGGCAAGACGACAGTGAGCGGCATGCTCATCCGCTACCTGATGGAAAAGCGCACCGGAGGCCCCCTGCTCGCGGTGGATGCCGACCCCAACGCGAACCTGAACGAGGTGCTAGGCGTCGGGTCGTACGCAACCATAGGCGAAGCCAGGGAGATGATGAAGGAGGCCGTACCCGCGGGGATGACCAAGGAGACCTGGATGGAGCTCAAGGTGCACGAATCCCTGGTGGAAAGCAAGGGTTTCGATCTCCTGGTCATGGGCAGGCCCGAGGGGCAGGGCTGCTACTGTGCGGCCAATTCCCTCGTAAAGAAGCACATAGAGGTACTGAGGGAAAATTATGCCTACGTCGTGGTCGATAACGAGGCAGGCATGGAACACATGAGCAGGCTCGTGACCCAGGACGTGGATCACTTGTTCGTCGTCTCCGACGCCACATCGAGGGGCCTGATGACCGCAAAAAGGATACTGGAGCTTGCCGGGGAGCTGAAGCTGCACATCGGAAAGGCCCATGTCCTCATCAACCGCGTCCGGCCAGGCAGGGAAGAAGAGGCGGGCCGGCTTGCGGCACAGCGGGGCATCGGGGAGAACGACATAATTCATGATGACCCGTCGCTCTTCGATATGGACGCGGAAGGCGGGAGCATCTTCTCCCTGAACGAAAGCGCGGCCCTTCTCGATGCCTATGCCATCTTCGACAAGAACCTCAAAAAATGAGACCGGGGAAGCAGGGCAAACCCATTTGGAAACTAACCTGTCCGCCAGACCGTATGGCGCCCTTCCCGGGCACGTGAAGTTCCTCGTCGCTTGATGTGCGCGGTGTAATGCGGGCAGAGATGATCGAGCACGCACATCACCCTTGCGGGACCGCTCCGATCCGCCTACGCTGCTTAGCGGTCGTTTCCGCATACGTTGCCCGGGAAGGGCGCCATACGGTCTCGTTCAAGGTGGGGGGATTCCCAAATGTGTTTGCCCTGCTGAGTAAACGCTTGCAATCGGGCGAAGGCGGGAGTAATATTGGACGTGCCGAAGCAAGGGAAACAAAGATATTTTCAGGATGCCCTCTTTGAGGAATTCAGGAGCGACACCTGCTACGTGTGCTGCAAGAGGATCGAGCCGGACAAGGGCATCGCCGTGGGGCAAGGACTCTGGCGCCATGAAGGATGTAAACCGGGCAGCCGGAAATGGTCGCAGAGCAATATCGGCAGCCGCAGCGCCCTTAGGACCGGCAAGCCCTAAGGGCGCCTTACTCGAAGGGTATTATTCTCCGTTTCCCCCGTACCCCTTTCTCTTCTTGCCTTTGTTGCGGTCCTGCTTCATGTCCTCTTTTTTCTGTTCGTATATAGCCTCGACGATGGTAGCCACGCGCTCCCGCCACCTCGGGTCGTCCTTGTTCAGCTCCACCTCTTCGTAAAAGTCGGTTATGCTGTGATCGAGAAGCCTGTAAGGGTTCGACTCCGAGTCTATATCGTAATACGTGTGTCGCAGCTCGTGGCGCAGCAACCTGACCCTGTCGGCGTCGCCTATGGCGTTCCACCCCTCCTTGTCGAGGGCAATAATGTAATCATAGCCTTCTATGGCAATCGCCTCGTCCTTCGTGAGGTGTCTCAAGAGGTCGTTGGTCTTCATGATGCGACCGAGGACCACCCGGCCGCCTGACGCGCGTTTCTTCAGATCAAAGAGCGTGATGATCTTTGCATTCTTCAGCTCCGGGAAATGCCTGGCCTGAACTTCATTAAACAACTTCGTTACGTCTTCCGTTACCTCTTCATACCTGAGTCCCATGACTGATGCCTCCTTCATTCCTTATGACCGTCGTGGCGGGGTCTTGCCGGCGTGCACGTTGCTTTTGTCCGCTTACTTCGATTCGGGCAAGCCTATCACGGGAACGCGGGGTAATCAAGAGAATTTCCTGCCGGCCGGACCCATTGGCAACGTTGAGGAAAACGGGCGCGAGCGCCCTTGGAATGCGACGCGCCCGGTCTGCCCACGGCCCATGGACAAAGCCGGGAAGGGCACCCTATATTGAAAAGAGACGGCGGTGTGCTTCGATCCCGTCCTTCATGCGATTCGGCTGCGCGAGAGGGGAGGCCCGCGGTGGGTTACCGCGTAAAGATGCGTGAGAGAAACACCGTGGCAGGCGACATTTTGGTCTTCCGCGTCGAGAGACCCGAAGGCTTCGCGTTTCTGGCCGGGCAATTCTGCAACGTGTCCGCGCCCGATCTCGCATCCGGCAATAGAGAAGGCCTCCGCAAGGCCCTCAGCATCGCCTCGTCTCCTCTCGAAAAAGACCTGCTTTTTATGGTGAGGTTAACCACCAGCGCCTTTAAGCGGACCTTAAGAGAGATGCCCGAAGAAAGCCGGCTCGACATCGGGAGCCCGGCAGGGTCGTTTGTCCTGCCGGCGGATATCGATACCCCGCTCGTCTTCCTGGCGGGCGGCATGGGCGTCGCCCCTTTCCGGTCCATGCTGCGTTATGCGGCGGATGCCGCTACGGGGCATACGATTACCCTGTTCTACTCCAGCCGTGTGCCGGAGGAGGCGCTCTTTCTCGATGAATTCGGCCAAATCGCCGCAAGGATTGCGGGCATCGAGGTGGTAGCGACGATCACGAGGCCGGAACAATCCGCTGAAGCCTGGCACGGTGCTACCGGGCGCCTCACCCCGAAGATGATCCGGGATGGGTGCGCCGATTGGTCCCGTGCAGCCTATTACCTCTCGGGACCGCCGGCCATGGTCGAGGGCATGAGGTCCGTCCTCGGCGAAACGCAGATCGCCAGGGACCGCATGAAGCAGGAGATATAGACGGGTTATTGAAAGAACACGTCCATCGGGCTATTCCTCGGGCGGTGTCGAATCGCTCTCCGGTTTTTCCTCCTCGGTGGGTTTGGCCACGTCTTCGGCCTTCTTTTCCTGATTGATCATGCTCTGGCCGACAGGCTTATTTCCCCCGGCCACGCTGGAAACCATCGCAAGCAGGCCGGCCGAGTGAGGGATCCCGGCTATTCTCTTCCTGAAGATGTCCGCGGGCGTGACAATGGCCCCATAGTAGGCATCGTTCAGGCTGCTCCTGGTTTTTACCACCGCCCCGTCAACGGAGATCCCGCCAAAGAGCCCTTTCGACCGTGAGAAACTGACGATGTCGACGCTCAGGTTCGCACTCGATGCCGCCGCCCCTATGCCCACGGGCCCGGCCGCCAGCCCGACGTCCACACCGAGCTTGATGCTGCTCTCGAGCAGGGCATTCACGCCACGGTCGGTCATTGCGAGGAGCACCACCTCGGACGCGCTGCCGCCGATCTGGAAACCGAAGCTCGCCGAGCCTATCGTGTAGAATGCAGGGCCCAGCCAGCGTCCGGTGAGGCCGTCGCGCGCCACGAACACCCCGCTCCCGCCTGACGCCCCGAAGATAAAGGCGCCCTTAAGGATTTGAGGGGCGATGAAGACGCCCCGCGCGTCTTTGACGAGGTTTCGAAACGCCTCCATCTCGGGGGCTTGCGAGAAGGTCTCCAGGGTTTGCTGGGCCCTTTCGACGAGATGCCGGGCATTCATGGCGTCGTCGGCCTCGGCAAAAACAGGGGCAAACGCGCCAAGCACGGCCAGCGTAAAAACGATCACCGCCGCCGGCGCGACCTTTGTCATCATACGAGAGTGCCATCCCTTCATGCGTCCTCCTTATATCTCTCACACTCGGATTCGTGAACAGCGTGCGCTTAGGTCCTCCCATAGGTGACCGTAAGGGAGCGAAGCCGCGTTCCGACGGCCTCCGTGAGCCGGCCCGGCAGCAGCCTCCACTCCCAGTTGCCCCTGGCGACCGCGGGCCGGTTCATCCTGGTCTCCTGGCCGAGGCCAAGGATATCCTGCAAGGGGAAGACGGCCAGGCGGGCGACGGACATCATTGCGAGCCTTATCAGCTCCCAGCACGCCTCGTCCGGCCCTACTTCCCTGCCGATATAGCGGAAAAGGCGCTCCCGCTCATCGGGTCTCGCTTCGGTTTCGAGCCACCCCCGCACGGTATTGTTGTCGTGCGTGCCCGTGTAGACCACGCAATGTTTATCATAGGTATGGGGCAGGTAGATATGCATGGGATTCTCCTCGCCAAAGGCAAAGAGGAGGACCTTCATGCCGATAAAGCCCAGGTCGTGGATTGCTTCCCGCACGTCGGGGGTAATTACGCCGAGGTCTTCGGCGATAATGGGAAGGCTGAAGAAGCGCTTGAAAAGCTGGTTGAAGAAATCGTGTACCGGCGCGGTCACCCAGTGCCCGTTCACCGCGTTCTTTTCGCCGGCGGGAACTTCCCAGAACGCGACCAAGCCACGGAAATGGTCGATCCTTACCGCGTCGAAGAGGGTGAGGGTGCGGCGCATCCGCTCGACCCACCAGGCATAGCCCGTCTGTCTCAAGGCATCCCAGTCGTAGACCGGGTTACCCCACAACTGGCCCGTGGGGCTGAAATAGTCGGGCGGCACTCCCGCCACCACCGTGGGCCTCTGTTCGCTGTCCAGCTTGAAGATTTCCGGATTGGCCCACGCGTCGGCGCTGTCGTAACTCACGTATATAGGGATGTCTCCCAGGATCTGTACGCCCCGCCGGTTGCAATACTGCTTGAGGGCGACCCATTGACGGGAGAAAAGGTACTGCCGGAATTTCTCCCTTTCGATATCGACTCGTGATTCCTTTCGTATCGTCTCCATCGCGTCGGGCTCACGCGTCCTCAATTCCCGTGGCCATTCGTTCCACGACGTGCCGCCCATGCGCTTTTTGATCGAGACGAAGAGCGCATAGGTATCGAGCCATGACGCATGGTCGTCGCAATAATGGGCGAACCTGGCATGGTCGATGCCGGCCCCCATGAAACGGTCGTACGCGAGGTCCAGCAGATAATCCTTATAAGAGGTCACCGCTTCGTAGTCGCAGCGGTCGTCCGGGAAAAGGGGCCTCTCGTCGACCTCTTTTTTGTCGAGGATCCCCTCTTCCACAAGCACGTCGGGGCTTATGAGCAGGGTGTTGCAGGCAAACGTGGAGACGCTGCTGTAAGGCGAATTGCCGTAAACCGGCGCGGTCGGGTTGAGCGGCAGCACCTGCCAATAGGTCTGGCGCGTCTGCGCAAGGAAATCGGCGAACCTGTAGGCCCCAGGGCCAAGGTCACCGATGCCGTACGGCGAGGGAAGCGATGTCATATGGCACAGGACCCCTGCCCCTCTCTCTTTCATTGCCCCTGACCCCTCCATATATGACGCTTCGTGCCTGCTCTTTGCAAGCGTGACCACGCCACGGCGACTAGCGTACTGTATCCCCCGGTTTTTTTCAAGTTTCCCCATGGCATCCGTCGTCTTCCGGCAGGCCCCGGCGGAATTAGAGCATATTCTTTACCCTGAGCTGCAGTTCGAGAAAGTCCGCTCGTGAAAGCTTAGGGGAGCCGTCTTTATTGACTTTTCCGGGCTTCACCTTCTTGACGGCTTCGATCACGGCGTCGGAAATTGTCAGATTGCTTCTCATGAAGTAGCTGAAGGCCCAGCTCGTGATCTCGTATTTATCCTTATCGGACAGCCCGGAAGCCATCCACCCGAATATCCATTTCCTCACACCGAAGCCTCCTTTTGCCCGCCCGTATACCCCCTTAGAGATAGCCTCCGCTCCTGTAGATTTCATAGAGATGGTGATATACGCCCTTTTTCTCCAAAAGCGCCGCGTGGCTTCCCTCTTCAGCCAACTCACCGTT
>PLSJ01000322.1 GCA_003165115.1 Syntrophaceae bacterium
ATGTCCGACTTCGCTGTAGACGTTGATCCAGCCCTGATGCTGCTGGATGATGCCGAAAACGGTGGCGAGACCGAGGCCGGTGCCTTTGCCGACATCCTTGGTCGTGAAGAACGGCTCGAAGATGCGGGCGCGCGTCGCCTCGTCCATGCCGCAGCCGGTGTCGGTGACTTCGAGCTTCACGAAATGGCCGGGGGCGGATTCGGGATGGGCTTCGACATGTTCGTCGCCGACGTAGGTTTCGGAAATCCCGATGATGAGCGTGCCGCCGCCGGGCATGGCGTCCTTGGCGTTGATGCACAGGTTGAGAAAGACATGCTGCAGCTCGCCCGCGTCTCCCCTGATGGGCGGCAGCGACGCCTCGAAATCCTTCTCCACGTTGATGGTCCTGAAACTTTCCCGCACGAGGAACAGCACGTCGCCGAGCAGCGAGTTCAGGTCGACGACATCGACCGTCTTCGCCCTCTGCCTCCTCGAAAAATTGAGGAGATGCTCGGTCAGGCTGGCCGCCCTTTTCGCGGAAGATTCGATGACCTCCGCGTACCTGCCGAGGGGACCCTCTTGCGGCGCCATCTTCTTCACCAGGGAGGCATAGCCGAGTATGCCCGTCAGCACGTTATTGAAATCGTGCGCGACGCCGCCCGCGAGCTTGCCTATGCTTTCCATCCTGTCCCTGTGCGTGTTCTCCTCTTCCTCGACCCTCTCGTCGACGACGTCCTTGAGGACGAGGCTCTTGAAAACGGTCTTGCCTTTGCCGTCTTTTATGGGGTAACTTTCCAGGCTGTAAAGCTTGTACTCGTCCCCGTGCCTGTGATGAAACTCTCCCTGGAGGATCTTGTCTTTCCCTATGAGCGCTTTCTCGATCCCGCCCAGGACGTCCTCGATACGCTCCCCGACGAGGTCCTTCCCCTGCATGAACTCGTCATTCGCCGTTTTGTTGGCGAAGCAGATGCTCCCCCTCTCGTCGAGGAGAAGCAACGCATGGGGGAACTGGTCGATGACGTTCTCTATCAGCGTTTTCGTGGTGGCGAGGCGTGTGTCGAGCTGACGTATTTTCGCGTCCTCCGCCGCCTTCAAGTCATCTATGCGCATGTTGAGGAGGATGAAGCGGTTCATGATCTCGCAGAGCAGCTCCAGGTCTCTTACGGTGTTCGCGTCGAGGGCCATCGACTTCTTTTTCCCGAAAAGGAGATAGCCGAAGACGTGGATATTCCGCTTCAGGGGATAGACGTAGAGCGTGCCGAATCCGAAGGCGTCCTGAATGGCGGTGGGAGAAAAAGTCTGTCCCTTCCGCCGCTCGATCCTCTCCCAGTCCACGGCTTTCAGACTGGCGTCAACGGAAAAAAACGCTCCCGTCCCGTCTCCCCTCATGACGAGCTGGCAACTGTCGAAGATCGTCTCTTCGACGAATACCCTCGGCATGTGGGCGAGAAGGTCCTTCTCCGCCTCCATGTGCTGGAACATCTTGAGGATGATCGAGTAGTTGCTGATGGCCCGCTCGAAAAAGTTCCATTGAAAGAGGAAGGATTCGGCGCCGAGCTGATGTGCCGCCATCACGCGACCCCCATGAGCTCGGTGATCTTCGTCGTCTCGGCCTTTATCAGGGCTGCCTCTCCCCGGAGGATAATGCCTTCGGCGCCGAGGTCGGCCGCAGGGTTTTCGATGAACCTGTCTGCCTTCGCGACCAGGTCGACGAGGGTTTCCCCTGTCTCCGATCTCCCGTGGTGTTTCTGGATGACCGCTGAAAACTCCTGGGGGAACCTCCACTTCACCGCCATGAATTGACCTACCTCCTGATGGTCTATGCCGAATGCACCGCTTTCGAGGGCGCATATGTCCACGCCCGTGCGGGCCGCCTCCTCTATGAGCTTTTTATAGGAGTCGCCCTGCATGAAAAGGGGCACCTTGCCTATGTCGTGAAGGATCGAGACGGTAAACACCTTCTCGCGGTCCTCGGACATCGTCTTCCCCGCCAGGATCTTGGCGGCGCATGCAACGGAAAGCGTATGCGTCCAGAGGAGCGCGAGGTCGCCCTGGCTCAGGTTCCACTGATGGAGCATTTCCTTGAGGAAGACGAGACACATGACGATCCTTCTTATCTCGTCGAAGCCTATGGCCACCATGGCCCTCTCCAGGTTCGTTATCTGGGAGCCCCTGCCGAAATAGGCGGAGTTTGCAATGCTGATGACCTTTGAAGAAATGGCCTGATCGTATCTCACCACGCTGAAGAGACGGTTGAAAGAAGAATTCTCGTCGGCCAGAACCCGGAGCACCTCATCGATGACCGTGTTGAGGGTCGGCAGAACTTTCAGCGTCTCCGCCTTTGCAAGCACGTCTTCCCTGAGTGACAAACTCTGCATGTTACTGTTATCGATAGTCGGAAGAAAAAATTAAGGGGCGCGGGCGCGCGTTTTCCCGAAATGCGCTAGTCTTTTTTTATCACGTGAACGGCGGTAGCCTTGAAGGAGACCGTGATGCTCCGCCCTCGCGCGAGCTTCAGCGACTCGCGGGACTGCATGGTCACATAGGAGACGAGCGGGAAGCCGCAGTCGAGGCCGACCTTCTGGTAGAACCCCATAGGCGTGACCCTGGTCACCGTGCCCGCAAACACGTTGCGGGCGCTCGTGACCGGCGCGCCGTCCTCCCTAAGCGTCGCCGCCGGCACGGAAAGGGTGATGTTTTCCGGCCTTATACAGAGGATGACGTGGCTGCCCACGGGGAAAGAGCCGGCCGACTCGATCTCCCTGCCCGACACGGAGAGCGTCGCGGTATCGCGTCCGTTTCTCACCACCTGCCCCTTGAGAATGGTGCCGGTACCCACGAAGGTGGCGACGAACTCGTCCACGGGGGCGTTCAGCACCTCTTCCGGAGGACCGGTCTGGAGGATCCGGCCGCGGTCCATCACGGCTATGCGGTCGGAGAGCCGCAGGCTTTCCAACAGGTCGTGGGTGACCAGGACGGCGGTCGTCCCCGTCGATTTGACGACGGCCTGCATGTCCTCGATCAACGGCTCGCGGCTCCTGGGGTCGAGCGAGGCGAACGGCTCGTCGAGGAGCAGGATGTCGGGCCGGATGGCGAAGGCGCGGGCCAGGCTGGTCCTTTGGGCTTCCCCGCCGGAAAGGCTCCGGGCCGAGCGGTCAGACAGGTGCGCGATGCCGAACCGTCCCAGGCTTTCCGTCACGGCCTCCCGTATTGCTCCCCTTTTCATGCCCCGTATCTTTAACCCCGACGCGACGTTCTCGAAGACCGTGGAATCGAAGAGGAGGGGTTCCTGAAATACCATCGCGATGGCGCGCCTGTACGTGAGCACCGGGCACTCGGGGCCCACCTTCCGCCCCCGGAAGAAAAGCTCGCCCTCGAAAGGCTTCGTCAGGTAGGAAAGGGTCTGGAGCAGCGTCGTCTTCCCCGCGCCGTTAGGACCGATCAGGGAAAGCACCTCCCCTTCTTCCACGGTGAAAGAAGGGACGTCGACGATTACGCTTCCGCCCCGTGTCACCCGAAGACCCCGCCCTTCGATGATCGCGCCCGGCCGGCTCAACGGGGCCGCTCCTTTTGCTGGATGCGGGTAAGCACCAGGTTGACGGCGAAGGCAAGGACGAGCAGGATGAGGCCAAGGGCGATGGCCATATCGAAGTTGCCCCTGCTCGCCTCCATCACGGTCGCCGTGGTCAGCACCCTGGAATACCCCTTTATGTTGCCGCCCACCATGATGGACGCTCCCACCTCCGAGATGACCCCGCCGAACCCCGCCATGACGGCGGCGAGGAGCGGCAGCCGGGCCTCTTTGGTCAATATCCATGCCAGTTGGAGCCTTGTTGCGCCGAGGGCGAGGATCTGGAGCCTGAGCTTCTTCGGGAGCTGCTGCATGGCGGCGAGGGTGATGCCCATGACGATGGGGGTTGCGATCACCGCCTGGGCCAGGATCATGGCGCCCGGCGTGTAGAGCATCCCCAAAAAACCCAAAGGGCCGCTTCGCCAGAGGAGGATAGTGACGAAGAGGCCGACCACCACCGGCGGCAGTCCCATCCCTGTGTTGATAAGGCTTACGACGAGGCCCCTTCCGGGGAAGCGCGTCAGGGCGACCAGCGTGCCCGTCGATACGCCGATTATCAGGCTCACGAGCGTCGCGAGGCCCGAGACCCGGAGCGACAGCAGGGTGATGCCCATGACCTCGGGGTCACTCGTGACCAGGAGCCAGAAAGCCTTGCGGACCCCGTCGAGGATCAGTTCCACTTACTTCCCCAGGTCCTCCGCGCGCTTCCCTGCGTCGGGGAAGAACAGGGGCGACCCGAATTTATCGACGCCGAAGGACCTGATGACGCCTTGAGTCTCCGGCGACACCATGAAATCGGCGAATGCCGTTGCGCCGGCGGCGTTCACCTTGGGCCATTTGGCCGGGTTGACCTCGATCACGTGGTAGATATTGAGCAGGTCCCTGTCTCCCTCGACGAGTATCACGAGATCGAGCCGCTTTTTCAAGGCGAGGTAGGTCCCGCGGTCGGCGAGCGTGTATGCCTGTTTTTCCGAGGCGACGTTGAGCGTCTGCCCCATGCCGAGGCCCGTCTGCTGATACCACTTCTGTCCCTCCGGCGCGATGCCGGCGGCCTTCCATATGGCCTTTTCCTTCGCGTCGGTCCCGGAATTGTCGCCCCTCGACATGAAGAGCGCCTGACCGGCAGCGATGCGCTTGAACGCCGCGCTCGCCGGCCTCGTTCCCTTGATGCCCGCCCGGTCGGTGGCCGGTCCCACGACGACAAAGTCATTGTGCATGACGAGCCGCCTGTTCACGCCGTATGCACCCGCCATGAATTTCTCCTCCGCGTCGGGGGAATGCACGAGCAGCACGTCGGCCTCCCCTTTCTGCCCCATCACCATGGCCTGGCCCGAGCCGACGGCGATGGTCTTCACGAAATAACCCGTCTTTTTCTCGAAGAGCGGGATCAACACGTCGAGCAGACCCGAATCCTGCGTGCTGGTCGTCGTTGCGAGGATGATGTTCCGCTGCCCGGCGGGGGCAGCCTGCGCCCCGGCGGCGGCGACAAAACAGAACGCGGCCGTAACGACCAGGCCGACACACATTGCGGACACCAGGCTCCGGCCACACAAGAAACGCTTCATCTAGTTCCTCCCTTCATCTTTCGGCTGTTCGATCACTATTCTTTCCTTGCTCCAAGAGCAAGGATAACGTGGGCGGGAGCTTAATTCAACCCCAAAAGTGCGGTTAACGCCGGAATAAGGAGACATACTTACCAATACTTTCTTGATGGAGGCTTCGTCCTTTTCCCGGCCCTGTTTGCAAACAACCCCCTTTTCTTATATACTTTCGAGGTATCCATGGACAAACGAATGGTGACGCGCGTTGACATACACGTGGACAAGGGGACCGAGGAGGTCCTCGACGCCGCGTTCTACGAGCTCTGCGGCGGGGTCTGGATCGAAGACGACGCGGCGGGCGTGCGCATTACCTGCTACCCGGCGGACCCTGACCGGTTCTGCAGCTATGTGCGCGCATCCGGGATGCCGGTCCGGCTGCTTACCACCTCGGAAGAGGAGGAAAAGGATTACGCCGCCCTCGTGCGGCGTCATTTTACGCCCGTGAAGATCGGCGACCTGACCATCCTGCCGCCCTGGCGCAGGCGTCCGGCACGGGGGAGGACCATACTGATCGAGCCCGGAATGGCCTTCGGCACGGGCAGGCACGAGTCGACGAAGCTGATGGTAAAAATGATGGACCGCGTGCCCATCGCGGGGATGAGCGTGCTCGACATCGGGTCCGGGTCGGGCGTGCTCGCGTTCAACGCGCGGCTGCTCGGCGCGTCCTCCGTCGTCGCCCTCGACCACGACCCGTTGGCCGGTGATGCGATGAAGAAGGGCTGCGAGATGAACGACGCCTCCGGCGTCCTGATAATCTGCGCGGACATCGCCGCGGTCAGGGGACGCTTCGACGTCATCCTCGCCAACCTCGATTTCGCCACATTTTCCCTGCGGGCGGAGGAAATTGTACGGATGGCGAAGCACGAGGGATACCTCGTCGTCTCGGGGATAGAAGCGCAGTACGCAAAGGGCCTGCCGCCCTTGTTCGGGTCTCTCACCCTCCTCCGCCACCACCGCCTGCGCGACTGGCACGGCTTCGTCTTTCAAAAACGGTCGGATTGAAAATGCTTTCGCCCCAGCTTCCCTATAACGTCTCCTCACCTTCCTGACCCCGGCCGACCAAACCCGTCCATATAGCTGTAGTCGAGCGGCTGAAGATATTCCTTGCCAATACGGCCATGCCGGTGGTATTCAATAACAAGAAGAGATGCTTGGGGCTCAGGTTCAAGGATGAACAGTTGACCGTGGGCGCTCCCGAGGGCTATGCACAGCAGTTCGAGACACCAATGAAGGAGAATACTGGATGAGGCAAGATATTTCGACGGCGCTCCTGGATTTTTACGGAAAGGTCCTCGAACCCAAATTCCGATTTCTGGAAGAAAAACTGACCGAGCACGACGACAAGTTCGCGCTCATTCTCGATCACATCGACGCCCTTTATCAACGGTTCGAGAGGCTGGAAGAGGAGTACCGTTTGATAGTTCATGGGATGGAACAAATAGAGAAAGCAGTCGGAGTGTCGGCGTACAAACCCGACACGTTGCGGAAAGATATTGCATCCATGAAAACCAAGCTTTCGGACCTGCAGAAAAGGTTGGAACAGCTTGAAAAACAAGCGGCCGGAGCGTGATGTCCCGCCACGTCGTGAGTTGAAGTGCGCGCGCAAAGCCCGGTGTCGTCCTAAAGCGACCAAGTCAGCCGGTGCCAGACTCCTCCCTTCTCCAAGGAAAGTTATTTTGTATTTGTTGAGTATCTTTCGAAAGCGCGCACAGCCTTGATCCTCCATCAAAAATAATGCAAAACCTCGTTGGCCCTGATAAACAGGGGATGATAGAATAGGTTTGCCGACCAAATCCCATCACCAACGAGGTGAATCACATGTCCGCAGAGAATGGGCGGAAGTCTGCTTTGTGCCGAACAAGAGCGCGACCCCCGATGTCAATAGTGGACACCAAGCTTCCTACGCCGCAGCTCTTTGGACGTAGAACTTCCGCTCGTACGCGGCGGGCGATAAATACCCCAGCCGTTTCTGCCGTCGTTCCCGGTATTATTGATCGGCATAAATTCACGCAAAATTAAGTCGGCTTTTTGAGTATTCGGGGACGCCCTACAACAGGGCGGGCTTCCGCCCTTTCCTTGATATTCGCCGGACCAATGGGTACATTTTTACCGGGCGCCCCTCTTTTCCGGTCCGCCTTCTTTCCGGTTGATTTCCGCATATCCGAAGAGGGGACGAGACAAGGCCATGGCCAAAGAAAGGACTTTTTTCGGGCTCGGCAAGAACGTCTTCTTCGCGGGACTCGTCAGCTTTTTCATGGACGTCAGCTCCGAGATGATCTATCCGCTCGTCCCCCTCTTTCTCACCAATGTGCTCGGGGTGAACAAATCACTCGTCGGCCTGATAGAGGGGATCGCGGAATCGACGGCGAGCTTCCTCAAGGCTTTTTCCGGATGGTTTTCCGACCGGATCGGGCGCAGGAAAAACCTGATGGCCTTAGGGTATGGCATCTCCACCCTGAGCAGGCCGGTCATGGCGAGCGCCGCCGCCTGGCACCAGGTATTCGTCGCCCGCTTCGTCGACCGGCTGGGAAAGGGGATCAGGACGGCGCCCAGGGACGCGATCATCGCCGAAGCCACGAAGAAGACCCACCTGGCCCGCGCTTTCAGCTTCCATCGGGCCATGGATACGGTGGGCGCGGTCGTCGGTCCCGTCATTGCCATCTTTTGTCTCGGGCTCTTTCACAACGATTACCGCAAGGTCTTCTGGGTCTCCGCGGCGCCCGCCGTCATCGCGGTCCTTCTTATCTTCGTGTTCATCAGGGAAAAACGGGCGCCCCGCGTGGCCGCCGCCGCGCGACCGGCATTGAGCTTCCGTCGCTTCGACCGGCGGGTGCGTTTCTTCATCGTGATTACGACGCTCTTCGCCCTGGGGAATTCGAGCGACGTCTTCCTCATCCTCCGGGCACAGCAGGTCGGCGTCCCGGCGGTCATGATCCCGGCCGTCTATGTCACCTTCAATCTCGTCTACTCCCTGTCGGCCGTCCCCGCGGGCATCCTGGCGGACAAATTCGGCATGAAGAGGGTCATCCTGGCCGGGTTCGCGCTCTTTGCCTGTCTCTATTACGGCTTCGCGGTCGCCGCTCACCCGGCGTCCATATGGGTGCTCTTCGGTCTCTACGGGGTCTTCATGGGGCTTACCGAGGGGGTGCAGAAGGCGTTCCTGGCCACCATTATCCCGCCGGAATCGAAGGCCACCGCCTTCGGCATCTACGCCTTCTTCACGGGAGCGGCCATGCTCCCGGCCAGCCTCATCGGCGGCTGGCTGTGGGACCGCTTCTCGTCGGCCGCCACCTTCTATTTCGGCGCGGCGACGGCGGCGCTTTCGGCAATCCTCTTCGTTGCGCTGATCGCCATGATGAGGGACCCGGCACGTGCGGAGACTTAAAAGGGCGGCCGACGCGGGCGCCTTCGCGGGGATGAGGGTCCTAGAAGTCCCGGTATCGCTCGCCCGCACGCCCGTCCCTCTGGTGACACGTGTCATTGCTGAAGACCAGGGTGAAGCGGCCGGGGTCACCTTCGAGGAGGGTGATCGAGCCGGGGTCGTACTTCATGGCCCAGAAATGTGCGTTCCCCATGCGCAGGAGGCTCAAAGAGAGTACCTTGCAGATCGCCCTGTGGGTCACGATGACGAGGGGGCCGGGGATGCCGGTAAACCGGTCGAAGCCCCGCATGACGCGCTCCCTCACCTCGTCGAGGGTCTCTCCGCCCGCGATCCGCGCCTTTTCGGGGGACGTGCCCCAGACGGCAAATTCGGCCGGGTAGCGCTCTTCCACCTGGCGCAGGGAAAGGCCCTCCCAGACGCCGAAATTGATATCGGTCAATTCCTCCGCCGTCTCGACGGGCACACCGGTCGCATCCGCGATGCCGCGCGCCGTCTCATCCGCCCTAGAAAGAGGGCTCGAAACGATCCGTTGTACGGGGATGTCCCGGAAATAGGCCCCGGCCTGTTCCGCCTGCCTCCTTCCCGCCTCGTTCAGCGGGACATCTTTCCTCCCGCGAAAGACCTCTTCCTTGTTCCACTGGGTCTCACCGTGACGTACGATATAGACGCGCATCTCATCCTCCTCGAATCTTTCATGCATAGTATATCAGGGCAAACGCATTTGGAAACT
>PLSJ01000313.1 GCA_003165115.1 Syntrophaceae bacterium
GAAATCGTCGCCGTCTTCTCCGTGCTTCTCGATCACCTCGAAGAGCTCGTCGGCCTCTATGGCCGTGATGCTGCCCTTTTTCGCCACCGCCCGGACCGCCGCCTGGTAGATGGGCACGGTCCCCACGGGCACGTGGGCATGATCCATCACGATCTTCCGTATCTCGTCGAGGGGGCCGCCCGTGCTCAGGTCCATGATCGCATCGGTCCCCGCCTCCTCGGCCACGCGCAGCTTCTCGATCTCTTCTTCTATATTCACCCTTTCGGACGACGTGCCTATATTGGCGTTCACCTTTATCGAGAGCCCCGCCCCGATGCCCCTGGGGGTGAGGTTCAGGTGCCTCTCGTTAGAGAGGATGACCGCCTTGCCGGCCGCCACGAGACCCCGTAACGTCTCACCCTCTATGCCTTCGCGCGTGGCGACGGTCTTCATCGCCTCGGTAAGATTCCCTTTCCTGGCCTCAATCAATTGATTATCCATGTCTTATCATCTCCATTTTCTGTAATAGCTCCCGCGGGTCTCGCCCGAAAAGCCTTATGATCGGCTCCTTCCCGACGTCTCCGTGGTCGTAAACGATGTCGGGCGGACCCTCCGCCTGCTTCAATGCCGCTTCCACGAGGAAGTCGAGGCTCTTTCCTTCCGCGGCCTTTACCCCATCCGGCTCCCGNNCGCGCGCCCTCTCCACAAAGGTCTCCTCATACCTGATATCGACGGCCGCCCGTCGATAAGGATAATATTTCATGTACGTAAGGCACAAGCGCGCCACGTGGGATGATACCCCGAACTCTGGCGCCCCCTTGACGTAAACCCTCCCGTGCCTGGTCCCGATCCGGCCGGGGAAGGCGGCGACGTCGTCGGGTGTGCGGGCTTCCCTCAGCGCATAACCCATGTTGAGCTGGACGGCGGGGACCAGTTCCACCATGTTCAGCTCCTGCAGGCGCGCCGCCGCGTCGTCCATCGCGCGAAGGATATGCCACTTTTCCGCATCCCGGCTCATCACAAGGCCGGGAGAGGCATAGTAGTATGCGCCTTTTCCGGGCTGGTAACTCTCGGGAAGCAGCCCGTCGAGCAGCAGCCCGGTCTCGATAAAAGCCTCTTTCGCGGGATAACCCAACGCCATAAAGGCGCAAAGGGTGGACGAAAAGAGACACCCCGTCCCATGGACGACCCTTTCGACCCTTTTTCTTTTATACGTGGTCATGTCCGTCCCGTCGAACAGGAGATCTATGGGATCGCACCCGAGATGCCCGCCCTTGAGGAAGACGTGCTTCGGTCCCATACGCAAAATGGCCCTTGCGGCTGCTTCCATTCCCTCAAGGCTTTCGACCCTTGTCTTCAACAGGATTCCCGCTTCGTCCAGATTAGGCGTACACGACAGGCCGAGCGGCAAAAGCCGCTCTGCGAGCGCTTTCAGTCCGGCGTCCGTGATCAGCCTGACGCCGTTCTTCGCGGCGATGACCGGGTCGAGCACCACCGGGACCTCTTTATGGCCCTCAAGAAACGCGGCTACCCTCTCCACGTGGGGCGCGTCCGGCAGGACGCCGATCTTGATGCCGGAAAGCGCGAACCCCTCCCCCGCCTTTTCAAGCATCCGCGAGAAAACGTCTACCGGGACGGGGACCACCCGGTCCACGCCCGTCGGACCCTGGACGACAAAGCTCGTAGGGACGGAAAGGCCGTGCAGCCCAAGGGCGGAAAAGACCTCCAGGTCTTTCGTGATACCCGCCCCGCCCGATACGTCCTGACCGGCGATAGTAAGCACATATTTCATCGATATCTCTCTCCAGTTCTTTTCACACTAATTCCCTATAATATAGCACTTCTCACCCCTCGAACACAGTGGAATCTGTGGCGATTCGGCCGTTCGCCCTTATTTGCATGTCCACCCGTGAGACGCCGCGCCTCGTCTACGGGCGGTTCCGGCCGGCGACGCCGACGAGGATGGAAAAGTCCACGGTGCGCCTTCAGCGTCGCTGTGCCGATTTCCCTGTCTTGCAAGCCTTTTGTGAGGGAGAGGTGGAGAAGGGTGCACGAAAGTGCACGGTTTTGTGGGGGGTGGGGGGCCGGGAAAATGAAGAAGCGCCCCCAACGACGGGATAGACAGCCGGCGAACGCGGCCATTGCAGGTAGATGTCAAAGAACAACTGACCGGGTCGGCCCCTGAATGCCTGCCTGGTGCCACACTATTTTCTCTCTTTCCCACCATCCTGTCAAAGCGACAACCAGGGGTGAAAAGGAGAGGTGACAACCAGAAGCGTCAAGGAGGGGTGACAAAAGACATGTCGCGTTGTTGTTTTGTCAAAAAGGAAGGGGCTGACACGTTTGACGGGGACAGCTGTCCACTTTTCGCTTGCCATGACAGAATTTAAGTGGTAATCAATGGGACACGTGTCTGAGATAACAGGAAATGTCGCAATTGATGCAGCCCCAGCGTCTAGGTTTGTAGAAGACATTTTGTTGCGTATCGACAAAGCCGGGCGGCCGCCGTTCAAAGCAGGGCCAGAATGCTGACGATTAGTACTCTGTCAGGAAAATCTACCTTTAGTTACACACCGGACGGCGATGGAGGGTTTTTCTTGGAGTATAAAGGGCGGCCGCACATTGGCATCGAATTGGTCCAGAAGATCCGGGCAGCATTCGAAGGCAGGTCGGTTCCCGGAGGGTTTAGCCGCACCGACCCTATCCCCCGCGGCTTCGGAGAATGGATACAAGCCAATTCTCAATTCACCCCACAACACGCCTCGCATATTGCGGCCGTACTCAAGGAAACGGGCGTTATAAAAGCAGCCATTGGAAGGAGACCGATAATGCTTCAGTTCTGAACAAGGGGGGGTATGGATAGAAAACAAAGGATGCATGCTTTATTGAGATCTACGTACTTAACCGTACGAAGGAGGACGAACGTAATAAAGCACAGGCCGTGAGGAGCCGACAGAGCAAGCTTAGCAGCAATGACCAGAAATACGTGTGCGTGACAGGGGATGCAGGCATGAAACTCCTTCAAAAAGTCCCGGACAAATCAGAAATTGATACCCTCGCAATATTCTGGAAGCTTGAAGCGCTCGATCTATTGCCGTTCGCTAAGTTTGTTACATGGGAACATACTAATAAAGATGGAATTGATGTGATAGCCAGTTTTCAAATAGACGATGAATCAGCAAGCGAGAACTTTGTCCCAGTTGAATTTGAGTACAGCTTCGAGAACTTTATGAGTCACGGTCACAACCCGAAACAGACGAAGTGTACCATTTGCTGGATGATTCAAAATCCTTCTATTCTAAGAAAAATCAACGAATATTTGTACTTTTATGACGCCGAAGGAGTGTCGATACCTGTTTATCAGATTGAACAGTTTCCGGGCCTGCAAAAAGTGCGATACCCTGAACTCGATCTATAGCTGAAAGTATATGAGGCCTCGCAACCAGACACCTCATTTGTATGCCGGCCTTAGTGATATTTCCGGCCTTTTTCTGCATGCTTCTTTCAAATCGTAATGGGCCTGCTTTTTCACCTAATCGGCGGGGTATAGCCGTGAAGGAGAGGCTGTTGACATCCGCGAGAGAGACCGTTAGACTAAATAACGACTCTATTTAGTCACATGGGGGGTTTTATGAAGCTGAGCAAGGCGGTAAGGCCGATAAGCTACATCAAGTCACATGCCTCGGAAGTAGTGCGCGACCTTGAGAGCGGCGGAGAAGCGGTGGTTATCACGCTCAACGGAGAAGCCAAGGCCGTTTTGCAGGACATACGCCAATACGAGGCGACGCAGGAGACGCTTGCCATGCTCAAGATTCTCGCTCTCGGAAAGAAGGAGGCAGAAGAGGATAAATTCCAACCGATGGACGAGGCGTTCGAGGAAGTGAAAAAGGCACTCAAAGAAGAGACGGTGTGAACTCTTATTCCGTTTACCTTCTCTCAGGTGCCAAACAAGACCTCCTGCAACTGCACAAATACGTTGCCCTCAACGATTCCACTGAAAACGCCGACCGACTCATCGATGATCTTTACAAGACGTGCCTGAGGTTGAAGACCANNAAGACCATGCCGGACAGAGGCCGGATACCTCCGGAACTCGCAAGTATCGGCATACGGGAGTTCAGGGAAACCATTCTCAAGCCCTATCGCATTATCTACAACGTCACGAAATCCCAGGTGTTCGTCTACTGCATCCTCGATGGACGAAGAGATCTGCAGGATCTCCTGGAGGAAAGGCTGCTCCGATGACAAGAAGACCCGCCGGCAGAAATAACGCCTTCCGTCCCTTTCCCCCCAAAAAAAAGAGAGAGGGCCGATGCGTTTGACGGGAACACAGAAGCTTTCCTCACCTTGAACGGACGCGGAAAGCTGGGGCAACATGGAATTGGCGCGACCCGGCAAGTAGCGGCCCCGCAAAGCAATATGAAGCCAATCGCCCCGCACGTGCCCTGTGGCAACCGGATCCGTCTGGCGCTTCCTGGAGGAGTAATGTTGCTCTCTTCAAGACTATTCNNTTGAAGGACGTCGGTGATGGCTGGACTGGAAAGCTCCTATCGGACCCGAATCAACCACATGGGCCATAAAGGTCTTTCCGGGAAGGCTTTCGGGTGAGTGAAGGATTTAACGAACAATTGAAGGACGTTTCTCGTCCTCCATCGCCTGTGGCAGAGCGGATGTCAAGATCAGGAACGCGCTCCCTGGGCCTTTCAGGAGGTCATTTACTTCCCCGTCTGCCTCACCGTCAGTACCGCCTCGTTTGAGAACTGGATCGACTGACCCAATATGTTGAGCGCTTGGGGCGGGTTGTGGAAACCCATGCCGTTCTCGGCGGCGACGAAATCCCAGTACCACTGGGATTTTCGAAGGAGTTCCCTAGCCAACTCTATCCGGTCTCCCGTCGCCGGTGCTTTTGCGAGCGCCTCGTGCGCGCGGGCCACGCCCATCCCCGCCACCCTCTGCAACTGCCAGACTTTCGCCTGTGTGGATTTGACCGATTGGAGAAGCCAGTCATTCCCCTGGTCGTGGCACGCGCCACAAGACGCCTCGATCTGCCTCATGGGGCTCGTGACCCAATGAGACGTATACTTCTGACCGTTCTGCCTTATGTAAGGCATGTGGCAGTCGGCGCAGGATACGCCCGCCCTGCCGTGCACTCCGAGGCTCCACGTCTCGAAGTCGGGGTGCTGCGCTTTCAGGAGCTTCACCCGAGAGTCCGGGTGCACCCAATCCTGGGCAAAACCCGACGGCTCACCGGCGTAGTACGCGTACATCTGCTCGGGGTCGAGCCCCTTGTCCCACGGCAGGGTAACCTTGTTGGAGCCGGGCTCGAAATAGTACTCCACGTGACACTGACCGCACACGTACGAGCGCATGTCTTCCTGCGAGGCGCGGGAGACATCGATCCCACGTTTGTTCATGGCTTCGATGAAGGCCGGGTTGATGACCCGGAGCTTCATGGTCTTGGGATCGTGGCAGTTCGCGCACGTGATGCTGAACTTGAGCTTGGGGAATATCTCGGAGATGGGGGTTTTCGCGTAGTTCCAGCCCATCTCCTGCCACACGTCGATGAGGTTCGCCGTCTTGCAGGTCATGCAGGAGCCGGCGGTCTGGGGCGTGACGCGCTTCGTTTTCTTGATGTCTTCCAGCGCATAAGGGTGACCCCGATCTTCGGCATAGTCCTTGCTAAAGGCCATGCCCTTGAAATTCTCCAGGATCTCCGGTTCCCTGGTTGATTTCTGGTAGTTGACGCTCCCGCCGAAGCCCGTCGGGGATGCGCTCATTTCCAGGTTGCGCTGAAAGCTCTTGTACTCAAGGGGGTAGTGCTTTCCCCACACGGCAGGGTCATACTCGTTTGCCGGGAGGGATATGATCTTCACGGTGGAAGGGGGCGTGGCCACGGTGATGCGGACCAAGAGTAACGCGATAAGGGTCAGGATGACCAAGGCAGCCGCAACCATCTTCTTGTTCATGTTACCCCTCTATCATTCTTTTTGCCTTGTGGACGATCTGTCGGTGACATCTCATACATTGGGGCTCTCCGGAGAAGGCAGCCACCCTCTCGATCGTGGAGCGATGGCAACGGATGCAATTGCCTTGGGCGATGCGCTTTGCGGTAGATGAAGTGACGAGTGAAGCCGGGTAGTCCCTGATGGATTCGTGCCAGAGGTCATGAAGCCCGGCGCGGGTCTTGTAGAACACCCTGGTAAGTGCGCCCGATGCGGGCATGTGGCATTCCGTACAGGCAAATTGCTTGTGGTTCGACATCTGCCAGGAGGCGCCTACCTGGTTCATGCTGTGGCAGGCAATGCATGCCGTGGCGTCGGCGGAGGCGTGGTAGCCCTCGATGAGAAGAGCCATGAGGGCCATCCCTATGAAGATACCCAAAAGCAGGGGAGCGTGTCTCTTCACGAAAACAGTATTGCACAGGTCGGACAGCCTTGGCCAGCGATTCCCGGTGCGCTCATTTCTCGTCGCCCATTGTGCCGCTTACCCTGGCTTGACCGGTTACTCGCGCCCGCGCCTGCCGTCACATGGCGGTAACACCTCCCCGTTCGAGGC
>PLSJ01000045.1 GCA_003165115.1 Syntrophaceae bacterium
AGCCGAGATACCGGACGACAGGGGAGTCCTCCGTATCATTGAAGTCGCCCGCAAGGATCGAGCATGAAACGTCCGGGGCCGCGCCGGCCAGCTCATTGACGAGCTTTTCCGCCTGGGCGAGGCGTACCTGCGAATCGGCGCTATGGTCGAGATGGAGCGAGACAAAACGGACCTTCCGCCCGTAGACCTCCGCCTCCGCGACCAGGGCCTTCCGCGCAAGCGCCGGTTTGAGCCCCCCCGCGAGAAGGGTGAGATCGATGCTCCTCACGTTTTGTACATGGCAACGGAGGGACAGCGCGACGCCCTCCGGGTAGTTTTCCATGAAATCGTGGCAGTACAAGAACCGGGACCAATAGTCGTAACCGGTGATAGACGAGATCCAGCGTGTTATCTGCGCGCTCGTGTCCGCGGATCCCTCACCCCTCACCGCCTCCTGGAACGCGGCGGCCTGCGGGTCGAGGCGGGCAAGCTCCCGCGCGATGCGCCTGAACCTTTCTCCCCCGTTCTTGTCATTGTGCGTCCCATGCAGGTTGAACGAGCAGACGCGGATGGTCGCGGGGTAGGCGGCGCGGAAACGGTCGAAGTCATCGTCCGTCAATATGCCTGCGACCCCGTTGCGTGAGAACCTGTCGCAAACCCTCTCGACGTATTCGTCGAGGGCGCCATATTCCCTTGCGACAACGGAGACGGGCGTCCCTGTCCTGACAAGCCTGACCATGTCAAGCCTCCTCAGGACCGGGTCGTTCCTGTCGAGCCGGTCGAGCCATCTTTCCGGGCCCTCGCCGGACAAAAGCCCCGCCACGCCGGCGAGCGAAAAACGGGCGTTCACCAGGAACAGGTAATCGACGTCGACGCGCAATCGCCTGGCGACCTCCTCGGGGGCAACACCCGACCGGAGGAGGTGGATCATCTCGAGCCGCTCGAGGACCCTGTCGTCTTTCCCGAGCAGGTCGCGCCACCCGGCGCCGCGGTTTTCGGGGAACCACCCCTGTCCGGGTCCCATCGCCCCGTCCAGCGCCTTCGCAAGCCCGTCATCTTTTTCAAGGAGCTTCTTGATAGCTATCCGAAAGAGGGCAAAGGCGTCCGGGTCGCCGGGGGCAGCGATAAGCTCGTCCACGCCCTCCCTGAGGCGCGGCTCCCTGTGCAGCTCGGCGGAAAGCCTCGACCATACGGCCTTTGCAACGGGGGTCACACTCCCGGCCCCTTCGTGGCCGTCCGCCAACGCCCCCAAAATCGGTGCAAGCAAATTCGCGACCCTGCCTGCCAGACCGTCGACTTCCATCGCACGTCCTTAAGTGCGTATAGTTGATTGGCTCTCTTCACAAAACAATATATCGTTTTCGCGCCATCCGCAATAAAAGCGCGCCTTTTTCCACCGGGGCCGCCCGGGCGCAAAAAGCACCCGCCCCTCCTTTACAGCCTTATCGAAATTGTTTTCGATACCCCCGGATCCTCCATCGTAATGCCGTAAATCGTGTTGGAGGATTCCATGGTGATCCTGTTGTGGGTGATGAGGATGACTTGCGTTTTTCTGCTGATCGTTTTGACTATGTCGAGGAGTGAGAGGAGGTTGGCGTCGTCGAGGGGCGCGTCTATCTCGTCCATCAGCGTGAAGGGAGAGGCTTTCGTATTCATGAGAGAGAGGAGAAAAGAGAGCGAGATGAGGGCCTTTTCGCCTCCCGAGAGCAGCTCCATGCGTATCACTTTCTTTCCGGGAGGCTGGACGTAGAGGTCTATGCCGTTCGTTTCGGAATTGAGCATCAGCATGCCCTGTCCCCCCTTGAAAAGCGTGTGGGTGAAGCCTTTGAACGACTCGTTCACCCGCTCGAAGGTTTCGAGGAACAGCTCGCGCGAGACCGAATCTATCCTGGTGATGGTCTTTTTAAGCGATTCCATGGCAGAAACCAGATCGGCCTGCTGCTTTTCGAGGAACTCGTGTCTTTCTTTCAGCTCCGCGCACTCTTTCTCGGCCCGGAAATTTACGTCTCCTATGGCGCTCAGCTCCTCTAAGATGCTTTCCCGTTCCGTCTCGTCCCTGACGGCCGGCGCCGGCCCGTCCTCGGGCGCCTCCACACCATACTCCTCGCGCAATTTTCTCTCTATGGCCCCCCTCTTTTCCTGGAGCACGAGTCTCTCCCGCTCGGCGCTTTCCTTTTTCGCCCTGGTCTTGTCGTTCTCCTCGGTGAGGGCCTGGAGCTCTTTCTGAAGCGCCGCCTTTTCCGCATGTGCGTCTCCGAGCCGCCGCTTCATCTCTTCATAGCGGGTGACGGTCTTTTTGCAGTCTTCCTGGAGCATCCCGTAGCTCTGCTCCAGCTCTTTCGCCTTACCCGAAGCGCCCTTGAGCTGCTCGTCCACCTCTGCCGCCTTCTGCTGCCTCGCGTGCTTCTCCCCATGGAGGGCATCGACCGCGGATTTCTTTCGGGCGATCTCCTCCACGTTCTTTTTGAGCTGGTTCTTCATCCTTTCGATGGCGATGGAGTTCTGGTGGAATGCCGCGTCGCTGCGGCCGTGCGCCTCCTTCGCCCCCTCAAGCCGTTTCTTCATGTCGGAAAGGCCATTCTCGATCCTGCTTTTCTCGTCCTCCCATCTCTCCTTTTCCTTCGCCTCTTCGGTTGAGACCGTGGCGTCGTCCTCGCCCGCGGGCGCCTCGGACCCGGACGGCCTTTCCTTCAGTCTTTCCTGCATCGACCTGATCTCGGCCTCGTGCCGTACGATTTCCCGCTCCGCGTCGATCAGGCGGTTCGCTTTTGCCTTATTCTTCTCCCTCGCCGCCTGGCGGCTCTTCTCCAGCGCTTGCTGGGAGACAAGCAGCTCGCTCAATTTCGACGCCTTTGCCTTCAATTGTTCCTCGATCTCGGCGAGCTCCGCTTCTAACTTCATCTTTTCCCGGAATTCCCTGATGGACAACGCGCTCCTGTCCTGTTTCCTGCGGATGAAGCCCCTCGAATCGACGAGGATGTTCCCTGACAGGAACAGACCTTCCTCGCCGCCGTTTATTCTCATGAATGCCTCGGGCAGGGTTTCCACCGGGATGACCCTCACGTCCGCCTCGTCGCCGTGCAGCTCGAACATGCCGTTTTTTGAAAAGAAAACGAAGTTGCCGCCATATTCCTTTGCGATGATGGATAGGCTGTAGGGGTCTTGCTCCGTGACCACGTGGTACTCCGTTTCCCTCGGGAAAAAATTCTCCATGACATGCTCGGTCTCTTTGGACGGCTTGAGCATCGTGATCAGCTGCCTGTAGGGGTTCGGCGACGTCTTGCGAGCGTCGCCGTAGTTCTTCATCTGCCGGAAGATATCTTCTTTCCCTTTTTTTACGCCCTTCAATCCTTCCGCGGCGCTCCTGAGCTGTCCGATTTCCCTCGAACCCTTCTCGCAGCGCGCGGTGAGCTCCTTTTCCTCCGCCTCCAGGCGGGCCGATTCCTCGAGCTCCTGTTCCCTGCGCAGCCGCAAGGACGACACTTTTTCCTCAAGGACGAGGAGTTTCCCCGAAAGCACCTTTTCTTCCTCGATCCTTCTCTGCTGCCTGGCCAGGCGCTCCTTCAGCATCCTTTCCTTTTCCGTGATGCTGTTTCTTATCTCGGTGAGCCGCGTCATCGCCCCGAAGAGGAGGTTCCTCTGCTCCTCGACCGAGTTTTCCAGCGCTTCCCGCTCGGACCTCTGCTTTTCCCTCTGCGCCGCCAGGCTCCTGCCCTGTTCCTCGGTCCCCGCAAAAGCGGACGCTGCCGCGTGCGCCGCCCTGTTCAGGTCCTCGATCTCGGCTCCGGTGAGCCTGATTCTCTTGTCGAGACCCTCGATCTCGGCCCCGAGGTCCACGGCGGTTCTCTGAAGCCGTTTCTTTTCCCCCTCGATGTAGTTGAGCTCCAGGAGCCTGCTTTCCATATCTTTTTCCTTGCCCCTGATATCGAGCTCCACCTGTCTGGCGACCGAGTCGATCAGGCCGGCTTCCTCTTCTTTCGCCCGCATCCTTTCTTTGACGTCTTGCACGGCCGCGATCCTCGCGTCCAATTCCCGGACGAGGGCCTCTTCCCTTTCTTCCAGCTTTGCGGCCCGTCTGCGGAGCTTGGCATAGCCGTCTTTCAGCAGGGCGATGTCGAACTCCTTCAGCCGTTCTTTCAGGTCGTGGTAGACCTTCAGCCTGGCCGATTCCTCCCGGGTCCTCTCGTAGTTCTTTATGACCTCCCGGTGCACGTCCTCGACCCGCTCCAGGTTCGTCTTCACCTCTTCCATGCGGAAGTAGGCATCCCTCTTCTTCTCTTCGAACCTGGTGATGCCGCTCGTCTCCTCGACGGCGATCCTGCGCTCGTGGGGCTTCATCTGCGTAAAATACTCTATATTGCCCTGTTCGATAATGGCATAGGAATGGAGGCCGACGCCGGTGCCGAGGAGGAAATCCTGCACGTCCTTGAGGCGCACCGTCTCGCCGTTGAGGGAGTACTCGTTGGTCCCATCGCGGTAAATACGCCTCTTTATGGCGTACTCCTTCTCGTCGTTTACGAGCCCCATGGTGACTTCGGCCATGTTCA